>JBAZPE010000383.1:0-3561 GCA_041648375.1 Burkholderiaceae bacterium
AGATCGGCCCGCAAGCATCCATTTGAGGCCCGTGACGGCTGGTCAGACCAGTGCAGGCTAGGCAAACCCTGAAGTGATTCCTATACTGCAAACATCCCCAGCCAAACGCAACGCAGCCTATGGACGCTTCCACTCTACAGCATGCCCCGGTCGGCCCGATTGCCGATCAGGTCGCCTCGCGGATCGAGCAGTTGATCGCCGACGGCGTTTTAAAGACAGGACAGTTGCTGCCGTCCGAGCGGCGGCTGACGGAAAAGCTTGGTGTGTCGCGCAGCGCGCTGCGCGAAGGTCTGAAGCTGCTGCGCGCACGGGACATCATCCAGACTGCCCAGGGCAAGGGTTCGGTCGTCAAAAGCATGACACGCCTGGACGCTTCGCCACTGATGCATATGTATGGCACGCAGCCACGCACCCTGTATGACCTGTTCGAGGTGCGTGCGCTGCTGGAGGGAGAATCGGCCCGCCTGGCGGCCACCCGTGGCACGCAGGCCGATTTCATATCGATCAGGCGCCGCTACGAAGACATGACGGCAGCCGGACCAGGCGCCGAGGTCAGCACCCACGCGCGGCTCGATCACGCCTTTCATCTGGCCATCTGCGAAGCCTCGCACAACCCCGTGCTGGTGCACACCCTGAAATCACTGACCGATATGATGCTCACCTCGGTCTATGCCTGCGTGAACAACCTGTATCACCGCACGGCGGAAAAACAGGAAATCGACAGACAGCACACCCGGCTGTTCAACGCGGTGATCAATCGGCGCGCTTTGCAGGCGCAGCGGGCCGCACTCGATCACGTGCACAGCGTGCGTGATCATCTGCGCAACATCGAGCAGGAAGAGCAGCGCCTGGTGCGTGCGACATTGCGACTGGAAGGTTGGCACTGACCCCGCTTGCCGTCGTCCGGACCGTCGCAACGCGCACACCGGCAGGTACCGACCCGCCGAGCAGGGACGCTCGTCCTGATCGGCCCGCCAAGCGCCGCACACAGGCAGCCGAAGTGCGTGTCTGGCAGGTGCCGACACTTGGCAGTGACCAAGAAAACGTCCGGCAGGCCTGTACAGGCGTGCCGGACGTTTGCACCGCAGGACCTGACGATATCAGGCCAGCTTCTGCAGCATGATGCGCCAGAATTGCAGGCGCTCGGGCAAGGTGGCAATCGCCACATGCTCGAACAGCGTGTGCGCGCCGTCACCATCGGCGCCCAGGCCGTCCAGCGTGGGAACGCCCAGTGCAGCGGTGAAGTTTGCATCGCTGCCACCACCGGTCATCGGCGCTTCTTCCAGCGCAAAGCCCGCTTCCGTGGCGAAGCCCTGAGCCAGCTTGAGCAACTCACCCACTTCATCGGTGCGCGACATGGGCGGACGGTTCAGATCGGCCTTCACCTCGATGGTGACGTCCGGCCCGACCGGTGCAAGCGCACGCATCTTGGCCAGCAGATCGATGCCGGCCTGCTCGTCAGGAATACGGAAATCCGCGATCAGCCGGGCGTGCGAGGGCACGACGTTGGTGGTGGTGCCGCCTTCGATCTTGCCCACGCTGACCGTCACGCCACGCGCATAATCGGTCATGGCCTCCAGCGCCAGAACGTGATGCGCGATTTCGCGGATCGCGCTGCGGCCCTTCTCGTGCGCCACACCGGCGTGCGAGGGGCGGCCGTGCACGTCTATGGTCACCATGCCGGTGCCCTTGCGAGCGGTCACGCAACGACCGCCGTTGGCCCGGGCGGGTTCGCAGACCAAGGTGTAGCGTGCACGTCGTGCATGCGCTTCGATGAGGTCACGCGAATACAGGCTGCCGATTTCTTCATCAGGCACGATCAGGAATTCGACCGGCAGGCTCGTCGAGGAGGCCTGCACCACATCGCACAGCGCGGTCAGGGCCAGCCAGGTGCCGGCCTTCATGTCATACGTGCCGGGGCCATACAGCTTGCCGTCTTCGATACGGCAGCCATTCTTTTCCAGCGTACCGACCGGGTGCACGGTGTCGTAATGGGCCAGCAGCAGCAGGCCGGGACGATCATCACCCGCCGCGCGGTTGGTCAACTGCAGGGCAGGACCCGTCTTGGGGCCCAGATCGAAACTGTTGACCGTCAGGCCCGCGGCGCGCGCCTGTTCGACGATGATCTCCGACATGGCCACCAGGGTATCGGGGGCATGCGAGGGCGATTCACACAGCACCCACTTTTTAATGCCGTCGACCAGCTCGTCGACACTACGTTGCACGAACATTTATTTCTCCAATAACAAAATCAGGCAACCTGGCCTGCTGCGAGACGCGCCAGCGTATCGGAATCGGGCATGACGCCATCGAACCAGACACTGGCGGCGACCACCGACATCGCATCACCGTTGTGACCGATGTGGTCGACATCACGCAACGTCCAGTTGAAAGGAACGTTCAAGCGCTGGGCAGCCTGCTGACCGAGCTTGAAGTAGTGATGCCCGCGCGCATGCCGATGTGCGCCCTGGCGCAGCGCCTCGGGGTTCTTCGGCAAATTGGGGGCATCGGTATCATTGTCGCATCGCCCCAGCAGCAGGGTCAGCGGATACGCCAGCAAACGAACCAGGTGGCTCTGATCCAGGCCATCGATACGCATGCCCTCGGGGAAAGGCAGCGACAGGTCAGGCAAGGTGTACCAGCCCGAGTTCGAGGAAATGACGGCTTCGAAGGCATCGTGCGACTGGCTGCTCATCAGGCGATGCACGAATTGCCCACCGGCCGAATGGCCGAACAGATGGGCACGGGGACGCTGCACCACGCCGCTGGCGTTCAGGTCGGCCCAGATCCGGGCGAGGATGGCGTAGGTCCAGTCCGACACCGGGCGAACCGGGCCTGTCGCCTCACTTTGCGAGGCTTCCGGTGGCGCATCCAGCAGCGTGTCCTGATCGCGCACTCGACCGTTGTTGTAGCTGTGCAGACCGGGCCAGTCAGCGTCAGAGAACGTCGGCGCCACGATCAACAGGCCATGCCTGTCCGCCGCAGGGATCCAGAAATCGCGATAGTCGTCGCCATTGCGCAGCACGCCGTGCTGCACCAGCACCACCGGGTTGCCCGGCACGTAAGACGGCGCACGATAGGTGTTCAGCACAACCGGCCGATCTGCGTTGGCAGGGTCGATGTAGGTCAGCGCAGCGCGCCCGCAAGCCGCCAGACCGGTGGCGATGGTGTCGACGTTCGAGGATTGTTGATTGCTGCTCATGCCACACCCATATCGTTCAAATGACAGGCCGACCGATGGCCGGCAGCGATATCGCGCAGTACCGGCACTTCTTCCTTGCAACGCGGCATGACCTGCGGGCACCGCGGATGGAATGTACACCCCGAAGGCGGGCTCAGGGGCGACGGGATTTCGCCCTTGATGGGGACGAACTTGCGTGCGCGCTGCGCCACGTTCGGCATCTCCGTCAGCAGTGCCTGGGTGTAGGGATGGTTCGCCCGCGCAAAAATCTCGCGTGCCGGTGCGATTTCCACGATGCGGCCCAAGTACATGATCGCCACGCGATCCGAGATGTGTCGCACCACCCCAAGGTCGTGACTGATGAACAGATAGGTGAAGCC
>JBAZPE010000384.1:0-3558 GCA_041648375.1 Burkholderiaceae bacterium
CCGGAATCGAGTTGGGTACATGCGGAGCAGGGGCGATCAGGGACAGTTCCTCGGGGCGGGCAATCAACACCCCTTGCTCGCCCAGCGAATCGCTGCCTTGTATCCCGTCGAACTCATGCCCGGCCAGGTCGTACCGTACGTGAGGCGCCCGATCGCCCGAGGCAGGGGCCACGACACGCGCGGGCACGTTGATGACGTTGGCCGAACCGATGAAATCGGCCACGTAGGCGTTTACCGGCGTGCCATAGAGTTCTTCGGGCGTGCCCAGCTGAGCGATTCGTCCTCGGTCCATGATGGCAATGCGGTCAGACATGGCCAGTGCTTCTTCCTGGTCATGGGTGACGAAAACGGTCGTGATGCCCGCCTCTCGCACCAGGTCCAGAATGACATCGCGCATCTGCACCCGCATCTTGGCGTCCAGGTTGGACAGGGGCTCGTCCATCAGAAGCACCCGCGGACGGATGACCAGCGCCCGTGCCAACGCCACCCGCTGCCGTTGTCCGCCACTCATTTCAGCGGGGTAGCGCTGGGCCAGCGCCAGCAGGCCGACATTGTCCAGGGCCTCGCTCACGCGTCGCTTGATTTCGGCACCGGCCACCTTGCGTGCGCGCAGGCCATAGGCAACGTTGTCGAATGCGGATTTGTCGGGGAACAGCGCGTAGTCCTGAAACACCATGCCGATGTCGCGGCGATGTGCCGAGATGCGCGTGACATCATCCTGATCGAATAGCAGGCGCCCACCGTCGGGCGTGTAGAACCCGGCAATGCATCGCAGCAAGGTTGTCTTGCCGCATCCGCTTGGACCGAGCAGCGTATAGAACCCCCCATCGGGGATATGCAGCGTCAGGTCTTGCAGAACGTTCTGGTTGCCGAATGTCTTGACGATCCGGTCTATCGTGATTGAAGCCATGAGGAGTTCCCACCTATCGGTGGCCCGATCATACGGAGCGCTCGCGCCCTCACGCCAGCAGTGTTTTTTAAAGCCACTCCTTAGATTTTCTAAAGGGTCGTCAGGCACCGTTTCCCATAGAATGGCTCGTTCCAACGCATTCTCCCTGACCGTGGACCCCATCAGACCTTTCGTGCCGTGCGCCATTCCACTGTCCCCGTCACAGTGGGGCCTGCGCGTGGGCGCACGTTGAGATGGCGCGCAGCCTGCCACCACTGAAGGCCTTGCGCGTGTTCGAGGCCGCTGCACGCCATGGCAGCTTCACTGCTGCTGCCGACGAGCTCAGCATCACGAACAGCGCGGTCAGTCAGCAGATTCGCATTCTGGAAGACTATCTGGGCCAGCCGCTGTTCGCGCGAGAGCCGCGGGGTGTGACGCTGCTGCTGCCTGCGCAAACGTTCTATTCGGAAGTTCAGGCCAGCCTGGATCGTATCGCCACGGCCACCCATGCGTTCAAGTCACCCCAGGCCTCACGCGTGCTGCGGGTGTGCGCCACGCCGTCGCTGGCCATGAAATGGCTGATCCCGCGACTCGGTGGTTTTCAGGCGCTCTATCCGGATGTGGACGTGCAGCTGAGCACACTGGGGCGCCAGTTCATCGACCGGGCCGACGTCAGCCACGATGTCGTCATTCGACACGCGCCCATGCAGCGGCCGGATCACCTGTGCGTGCGTTGCCTGGACGACTACTACCTGCCGGTGGCGTCTCCGCGCTATATCGAGCGCAATCGTCTCTACACCCCGGCAGACTGCCTGGGCCACGCGCTGCTCAAGGTGGCAGGCTACCTCGATCACTGGCCTCGCTGGTTCGATCTTGCGCAGGTCAATGTGCCGGCGCAATTGCCAGGCCCCACGTTCGACCATCAGTTTCTTTGCATGCAGGCCGCCATGAATGATCTCGGCCTGGCGCTCGCGCCCTGGTGTCTGTTGCAGGAAGACATTCAGGCAGACCGGCTGCGTCCCCTGTTCGGTCGTCCTCGCCTGCCCAATGCGGGCATTCATGCGCTCTACCGCAACGACAACGCCACCTCCGACCTGGCTCGTCAGCTGATCGATTGGCTGGCGCAGCAGGGCAATCCGCTATCGGCGGCCTGAGCCGCTTCATTTAATTAAGGAATGGCACGTGTCCACCCGCTCCCTGGCACCCGGTATCGACATCCAGCACATCACGCTGCCCTTGCGGCTCGCCGACTACCGAATGATCGCATTTGACATGGACTCCACGCTCATCGACATCGAGTCGCTGGATGAAATGGCGGACCTGATGGGATGCAAGGCCGAAGTAGCGGCCTTGACCGAAGCAGCCATGCAGGGCGAGATCACCGACTACAAGGCCAGCCTGCGTGAGCGCGTGGCACTGATGGCGGGCATGCCGGAAAAGGATCTCGATGTCGTCTACCACGAACGGCTGCGTCTGAACCCGGGTGTCGAGGCGCTCATTGCCGCGTGCAAGGCCGGGGGGCTCAAGTGCATTCTGGTCACGGGCGGCTTCACGTGCTTCACCGATCGGCTGTGCGCGCGTCTGGGGCTCGATGACGTGCGCGCGAACGTGCTGGAGATCCGTGATGGCGCGCTGACCGGCCGCATGCTGCCTCAGCCCTGGGGCGACATCTGCGATGGCGAACAGAAGAAAGCCAAGATTCTGGAGATCTGCGCGCGCGACGGGTTCGATCCGTCGCAGGTCATCGCCATGGGCGATGGCGCCAATGATCTGCCCATGATGTCGGCTGTCGGTCTATCGGTGGCCTATCGCGCAAAACCGGCCGTGCGTGCGCAGGCCAACGTTGCGATCAATGAGGGTGGGCTGGACAGGCTGCTTGAGTTGTTTGCATCCGCCTAGCGCGCCATGGTGTGGGGGCATTGAGGCCGACTCAAGTCTTGCCTTGGTTGAAGGCAGGAGCGGGTACAGACCAGCGACAGGCGATGGCCTCGTGCGTCGCGCTGGCCCTCTATGCATATAGCCAGAATGTATGTGTGATCGTGTTTAACGAAATTAGAATAATTAAACACTTTCATCAGGTTTCTCAATGCCGCGCGTCAAAGATCTTTTGCCGACCGATCTGGTCGAGCCCGCATCCTCCGTCTACGAACGTATCCTTCGCGACTATGGCCCCTACGGCAACATGCTCAGCGTGTTCGCTCATCGACCGCCCGCACTGGAACACATTTTCAGCTATCTGCTGCAATCGAAAAATGATGCCTTGATCTCCAAGCGTCACCTCGAGATTGCGCTGCTGACCGCTTCGCAGGCGCATGCGTGCCATTACTGCGTTCAGCATCACGCCCCGCGCGCCATCGAACAAGGGCTGTCGCAAGAGACCGTCGACCACCTTCTGGAGCCGGATGTCGCAGGGCTGGACGAGCTGGATCGTCTGGTCCGCGACTACGCGCTATTGGTGACGCGTGACGCCGCCCGCGTGCCAGATGCCCTTTTTTCAGGCCTGCGCGCGCACTTCTCGGAAGAGCAAGTCGTCGAACTCACGATTCGCATTGCCTTGTGCAGCTTCTTCAAGCGCTTCAACGAAGCCCTGCATATCGACGTGGAAGACGGCGTCTCCCTTGAGTTGCCTCATCCCAGTGCATCGCAGCCGGCTTAGTGCAGCCATGCAT
>JBAZPE010000385.1:0-3549 GCA_041648375.1 Burkholderiaceae bacterium
GATGTTCTAGGGTGACTGCGGACATAGGCGAGCGGCGGGGCCGCTGCGGGAGAATGGGTAAGCCGAGCATTATATAAGGCCTGCTCGAGTTGACCCGCAAGACCGTATTGCGTGCGGGGTCAGGTCGGGGCGGGGCGCCGGTTTTTCTCTTGTTCGGTGGCGTGCCGCTACACAAAAAGAGAAGGGCACACCAACGACATTCGTGGCGTGCCCCTTTCATGTTCTTCGTTTCAGCGTCCGTGCTTCAGGACAAATGAACCGGTCCTGGCGCGCAGGCGCCGGTCACGCCTACTGATTGCGCTGGTTCAATGCCTTGATCAGGCCTTCGATGCCCGAGCGCTGGATTTCCTGCGCGAACTGGTTGCGGTAGTTCTGGATCAGCCAGATATCTTCCACGTTGATGTCGTAGATCTTCCAGCCCTGAGCAGTTTTTTCCAGGCGGTAGTCTGCACGCACAGGATTGCCCGACGGACGGGTGATGGTCGAACTCACGACCACATCGGAGGCCGACGCATCACCGCGGAAAGGCAACATGGTGATGCTGGTGTTCGCGTCCACATTGGCCAGTGCGCCGCTGTAGGTGCGCACCAGCGTGCCGCGAAACGCATCAGCCAGGCGGCGTTGCTGGTCGGCATTGGCCTGGCGCCAGTAGCGGCCGGCAGCCAATCGCGTGGTCTTGTTGAAATCCACGTAAGGCAGAATGTAGGTATCCACCGCCTTGTTCACGGCGGATAGGTTGCCCGACTTCAGATTGGGATCTTTCTTCAGAACATCGAGCGCCTCGTTGGCTGCATCCAGTACGAATTTGTCAGGCGGGCCGTTCGGGTCGGCTTTTGCATGGGCCTGGCCCATCATGGCCACGCCCATCAGGCCGGCGAACAGAACATGCCGAAAAGCGGCGAATAGGGGGTGCTTGGTCATTCTGGCTCCTGCAATATGGGGACAATAGACACGTGCTCCGCACGTGCCGTGCCGTGCATCAACGCGATTTGATCGGCTGATTCAAATTCGTGGCGGCGGGGGCGTTGGTATTCACTTCGGGCATGGCCGGCACTGCATCATCGTCATCGATGGAGTAATCGGGCAGGTTGCCTGCCCCATCACGCCCGTTGACCTGCGCCGCACGGCGCTGCAGATAAGCGTCACGCACGAAGCTGTAGGGGTCGATGGCCACACGGTCCACGGTCTTGCTGGCGTCCAGCAGTTGCGACCGGGTATCCACCAGGCGCAGGCCGATCAGCGAGTTGCGCCAGCGCACGTTCTCGATGTGGGTCAGGCTCACCGGATTGGCCACGACATCGCCCACCAGGCCCACGCCATCGCGTACCGAGCTCGATCCGAAGATTGGCAGCACCAGGTAGGGCCCTTGTTTGAAGCCCCACACGCCCAGGGTCACACCAAAGTCGTTCGGCATCTTGCCGGCGCCGGTCTTGCTCGCCACGTCGATACAGCCGCCAATCCCCATCGTGCTGTTGAACAGGAAGCGTCCCATGGTGTTGATGCCATCCAGGCCGCGACCTTGCAGAAAGAAGTTGGCCGCACCCCAGACATCCCCCAGGTTGCTGAACACGTTGCTCACGCAACTGCGGACAGGCGTGGGCGTGATGAACGTGTAGGCCTCCGCCACAGGGCGGAAAACTGCCCGGTCAACGGTGTCGTTGAAGGAGTAGACGTTGCGGTTGAACCCCTCCCATGGATCGCGAGGGTCTGGATTCTGCACCGTGGCGCAGCCTGCCAGCAGGACACCAGCGGAAGTCAGTGTGGCGATACGGGAGAAGGTATGTATGTTCATTTTTGATTTTTCTTGTTCATGACTTGCACGTGCGAGCCACGAACAAGAAATAAGGTATCGGAGACAGGATGTTACTACTGAGTAGTGATTACGTTGTCATGCGTCTTGTATCGGATTATTGTGGCGCGGCGGGTGACGAGGCAGGCGCAGCTTCGGTGCCTTTGGTTGCCGCTTCCGACGATTTGGCAGGCGTATCGCCCCCCTGTGACCCACTGCTGGTGCCATTGGCCGTCCCGTTGCCGGTGGCCGGCGTGACCTGGCCCGAGGCGCCTTCGCGCGGCTGTGCAGGCGCGCCCTGACCGGACGCTGGCGCGATCGACCCGCTTTCACGAGGCGCCGGTGCATTAGCGCCACCCGCCGGTGCGCCACCATTACCGCCAGCACTTGCGCCCCCTGCACCGTCCTCTGGTGCGCCTTGGCGGTCTGCCGAGCTATACAGGAACTGGCTGATCAGGTTTTCCAGCACGACCGCACTTTGCGTGTACTGGATCTTGTCGCCGTTTGAGAAATTCTTGTCTTCGCCACCCGGGTCGATGCCCAGGTACTGCTCGCCCAGCAGTCCGGACGTCAGAATCGAAATCGAGGAATCGGTGGGGAAATTGCGGTCCTGGTCGACGTTGATGGTGACCACAGCCTGGAACAGCTGATTATCGAAGCCAATGTTGGCGACCCGCCCGATGGTCACGCCTGCGCTTTTCACGGGTGCACCGGCCTTCAGCCCACCCACATTGTTGAAATTGGCGGTGAGCGAGTAGGTCGGGGCAAACGAGAGCGTGCTGAGGTTGCCGGCCCGCAGGGCCAGAAATACCAGTGCGGCCGCGCCCAACAGAACGAACAGGCCTACCCAGAAATCGGTTTTTGAACGCGACATATGATCACTTTCCGTATTAATTGCCGAACATCAAGGCGGTGAGCAGGAAGTCCAGGCCCAGCACCGCGAGCGAACTGACGACCACGGTGCGCGTGGTGGCACGGGACACCCCTTCAGGGGTGGGACGGGCCTGCCAGCCCTCATACAGGGCGACCAGCGTGACCGTCACGCCGAACACCACACTTTTAATGACGCCATTGGCAACATCGTTCCAGACATCGACGCCACCCTGCATCTGCGACCAGAATGCCCCAGCGTCCACACCGATCATCTGCACGCCAACGACCCAGCCGCCCATGATGCCCACCATGGAAAACACGGCAGCCAGGATGGGCATGGCAATGATGCCGGCCCACAGTCGGGGCACCAGGACCCGGCGCAGGGGATCAATGGCCATGACATCCATGGCCGCCAATTGCTCGCCGGCTTTCATCAGGCCGATTTCGGCCGTCAGGGAGGTGCCGGCGCGCCCGGCAAACAGCAGTGCCGTGACGACCGGGCCCAGCTCACGCACCAGCGAGAGAGCGACGAGCAAGCCCAGTGCCTGTTCGGAGCCATAACGTCTGAGGGTGTAATACCCCTGCAGACCCAGCACGAAACCGACGAACAGGCCAGAAACCGTGATGATCAGCAGCGAATAGTTGCCGATGAAGTGCACTTGCTGCGACACCAGGCGAGGTCGGCGCAACACGATGCTGGAGCGCGTGAGCAACTGCCCGAAAAATCGGGTGAACATGCCGATGCCACCGAGCATGGCAATGAAGCCTGCACCCAGACGACTGATGAGCGCGATGGGATTGCTCATCGACGACCTCCCTGCTGACGGGCCAGCCATTGTTCGAAGGCCGGCGTATCCGGGTAATTGAAAGCGACCGGGCCATCGGGG
>JBAZPE010000386.1:0-3538 GCA_041648375.1 Burkholderiaceae bacterium
GCGGAGGTCCCTGCCCCACCGCGGCCGCTCAAATAGTCGTGTACCGCCCGGCTGGGGAGTCGGGGGGTACCTAACCATCGCACCCATGCTCATCTGAACCTCGGAGACTTACATGTACCTGCGCCTCACTTTGCTTGCCGCCGCAACGCTCAGCATCCTCGCCTGCTCGCCGTCTGGAACACCTGCTACCACTGGCCAGGACAGTGCCGGGGCACCTGCAAAAGCCGGCGAGATCACCGGCATGGTGAGCACGGACGGCTCGTCGACCGTGTTTCCCGTCACCGAAGCGATGGCTGAAGAGTTCCAGAAAGAAAATGCCGGCATCAAAGTAACGGTCGGCATGTCAGGAACCGGTGGCGGCTTCAAGAAGTTCTGCCGCGGCGAAACCGACATCTCCAATGCGTCGCGCCCGATCAAGGGTGAGGAGAAGGAAGCCTGCAAGGCCGCTGGCGTAGAGTACATCGAGCTTCCAGTCGCGATGGACGCTCTGACAGTTGTGGTCAACCCACAGAACACCTGGGCCAATGACCTCACCGTCGACGAACTGAAGGCCATGTGGGTCCCTGAAGCACAGGGCAAGATCACCAACTGGAACCAGATTCGTCCGAGCTTCCCGGACAAGCCGCTGGTCCTCTACGGTGCGGGCACCGATTCGGGCACCTACGACTATTTCACCGCTGCAATCGTTGGCAAGGAGCACTCCAGTCGCGGCGACTACACGGCCTCGGAGGACGACAACGTGCTGGTGCAGGGAGTCTCGGGTGATGCCAATGCACTGGGGTTCTTCGGTTTGGCCTATTACGAAGAGAACGCCGACAAGCTCAAGGCAGTAGGCATCAAGACCAACGCCGCCGCCCAGGCGGTCGCGCCCAGCGTCGAAACCGCGCGCTCCGGCCAGTATCAGCCTCTGTCGCGCCCGATCTTCATCTACGTAAGCAAGAAGGCCGCCGAAACCAAGCCCGAGGTCGCGCGCTTTGTCGAGTTCTATCTGGACTCCAAGCACTCCGAAGGATTGGTGCAGGAGGTGGGCTATGTACCGCTGCCGGAGAACGCATTGGCCGCAATGCGCGAGCGCTTTGCAAAGCGGGAGATTGGCACCGGCTTCACTGGCTCGAAGATTGGCGTTTCCATCGACGAGCTGCTGAAAGAGAAGCTGGTTTACTGACAATCATGGTCGGCGCGCACAGCGATGCGCGCGCTGGCTGAGGCCGTCTGATGAAAAGTAGTGGTTCCTTCCTCGATGTGGGTCCTGTCCCGCTTCAGCCAAGCGACGCATTTCTGCGCCGCCGCCATGCCATCGACACAGGCATTCGCCTGGTACTGTTCGTCGCAGCGGCGCTATCAGTTCTGGTCACCTTCGGCATCCTCTACGTCCTTCTCAGTGAGAGCTTGAAGTTCTTCACTCAGGTGTCCATCGTGGACTTCCTGACCGATACGCATTGGACGCCCGTCTTCGAAGAGAAGCACTTCGGGATCATGACACTACTGTCGGGTACGCTGATGACCACGGCCATTGCCCTGGTTGTTGCCGTGCCTGCCGGCACGATTCTCGCGTTGTATCTCAGCGAGTTCGCCAAGCCCAGGCTCCGTGAAGCGGTAAAGCCGTTCCTTGAGCTCATTGCAGGCGTACCAACGGTCGCTTTCGGGTACTTCGCTCTGCTGTTCTTGACGCCCATCTTTCAATCCTTCATCCCGGGTCTGGCGCGCTTCAACCTGCTCGTGTCTGGGGTGGTCATCGGCATCATGATCTTGCCCTACATCGTATCCATGAGCGAAGATGCCATGCGCGCCGTGCCTGATTCGCTGCGTGAGGGGGCATACGCACTGGGATTCACCCGCCTGCAGACCGGACTGAAGGTGGTGACGCCAGCTGCGCTCTCGGGCGTCACCGCCGCTTACTTGCTCGGAATGTCGCGGGCGGTCGGCGAGACTATGGTAGTGGCTATCGCTGCCGGCCAGCAGGCCAGGATCGCGACCAATCCGCTCGAGGGTGCAGCAACTATCACCTCATACATCGTGCAGTTGAGCATGGGCGATCTTCCACATGAGTCGATTGCCTATCAGACCATCTTCGCCGCCGGATTGACGCTTTTCGCACTTACGTTCAGTTTCAACCTCTTCGCCTTCTGGCTCCGCAAGCGCTACCGGGAGGCCTACTGATGCGCGACCACATCGAGCCCATGGGCCTTGACGATGCTGCAATTACACGGCGCGCAAGAGTTTCAGACTTGTGCTTCACCGTGCTCGGGCTGCTGGTACTGTTCCTGACCCTGACCATTCTGATGGCGCTTGTAGCCGACTTCGTAGTCGACGGCGCGGCCAGACTCACTCCAGACTTTTTCACCAACTTCCCCTCTCGCCGACCTGAGTCTGCCGGTATTCTCTCGGCGTGGATCGGTACTTGCCTTGTCATGCTGGTGACCGGGGTCCTTGCCGTGCCGGTGGGGGTCGCCGCAGGCGTCTATCTTGAGGAATACGCCCCGAAGCACTGGGTCACCGACTTTATTGAGGTCAATGTCACCAACCTTGCTGGCGTTCCTTCGATCATCTTCGGACTGCTGGCACTGGGGCTCTTCGTCCAGATGTTCGGGCTCGGCCAAACGATCCTGGTCGCGGGCATGACGCTTGCTCTGCTGATCCTGCCCATCATCATTGTCGCGACCCGCGAGTCACTGCGTGCCATTCCTCAAGACATCCGCGAGGCTGCTTTCGGGCTGGGGGCAGATCAGTGGCAGACCGTCAGCATCTTTCTGCTTCCGGCCGCGCGTCCGGGAATCCTGACTGGCGCCATCGTGGGCATGTCGCGGGCCATTGGCGAAACCGCGCCGATCATCACCATCGGCGCACTGACCTTCATTGCCTTCCTGCCGCCGTCACCAATCCAGGCATCTGCTCCCTTCATCAGTTTTGAATGGCTCAGCTCCCCCTTCACCGTGATGCCCATCCAGATGTTCAACTGGGTGTCGCGACCGCAGGCTGGCTTTCACGTGAATGCAGCCGCCGCCGGGCTGGTGCTGCTGGGCATGACCCTGCTGATGAACGGCTTTGCAATCTGGCTGCGTTACCGCCTTCGCCGCCGCTTGCAGTGATCCACGGAGACAACATGAATCACTCGACCATCTCAATTCCGGTTCCCGTGGCCGAACGCACCTCAACCCCCGCCCACGATGCGACGGTGCGTGCTGAGGTCCGTGGGCTTGACTTCCATTATGACAAGTTCCACGCGCTGAAGGACATCAACCTGTCGATCGGCAGCAACCAGGTCACTGCGCTGATCGGCCCCTCGGGCTGCGGCAAAAGTACGCTACTGCGCTGCTTCAACCGGATGCATGACCTGTATCCGAATAACCGGTACTCCGGCGCGATTACCCTCATGCCGGAGAACCTGAATATCGTAGGGCCGGATGTGGACCCGATGCGCGTGAGGCTGCGCATTGGCATGGTTTTTCAGAAGCCAAATCCGTTCCCGAAATCGATCTTTGACAACGTGGCCTCAGGGATCATGATTCGCGGTGTGCGCAACAAATCAGTTGTCACT
>JBAZPE010000387.1:0-3521 GCA_041648375.1 Burkholderiaceae bacterium
GGTGGGCCATTAAAAAAGTATTTTATGACAAGATGCAAAATTGTCTGCTTCGCGGCTGAACCGAACCGCTGCGAGCAAAATCTGGCAGACTGATCGCATGACTGCCGACACACGCCTGCTCATCGTTGATCCGCAAAATGATTTTTGCGATTTTTCCGAACGCGACCTTCCTGCCGGATGCCTGCCGGCACTGCCGGTGCCCGGCGCGCATGCCGACTTGCGCCGATTGGCGCGCGCGCTTTTGGCACACCCTCAACGCGTCTCCCACCTGGCTGTCACGCTGGACACGCACCACGCCTATGACATTGCGCATCCCGGATACTGGTTGACTGGCGATGGCCAACCCGTGGCGCCGTTCACGCCGATATCGGCACAAGCGGTACGGACTGGTGCATTTCGCACCCGGCGCGAGGAAGACGCTGGGCGCGCGCAATGCTATCTGGACGCCCTGCAGGCTGCCGGTCGCTATGAACTGATGATCTGGCCCGTCCACTGCGTCGACGGTCACTGGGGGCACCACGTGCACGACGAGGTGGGTGCGGCGTGCGCGGTGTGGGCGCAACAAGCCGCAAGCGAGGTGTTCACGTTGCGCAAGGGGCTCAATCCGCACACCGAGCACTACAGCGCTCTGATGGCCGAAGTGCCCGATCCCCAGGATCCTGCCACGGGCCTGAATCGCGAGCTGCTCAATTGGGTCGAGCAGGCCGATGCGCTGTGGGTCGCCGGGCAGGCCAGCAGCCACTGTGTTCGGGCGACTGTCGAACACCTGGTGGCGTATCTGCCCGCAGGCTTCGCCTCACGCATGACGCTGCTGACCGATTGCATGAGCCCGGTGGCAGGCTTCGAGTCCCAAAGCGATGCGTTTCTGGCCGACATGCAGGCGCGGGGCGCGCAGTTGGCGACCGTGCGTGAACGGTTGGGCTAGCCTGATACGAAGGTGTAGCCCCATAGCAGCAACGACGTCATCAACGCATAGCGCGCGAACTTGCCCACGGCCATATAGGCCACACAGGGCCAGAACGGCAGACGCAAATATCCGGCGACTGCACACAACGGGTCGCCCACGACCGGCATCCAGGAAAACAGCAGCGCGGCAGGTCCCAGGCGCGTCAGCCAGCGACTGCTGAAGGCATGCCAGCGCCCGCCAGCGCGTTCGCCTGGTGCCGGCAACGGTGCTGCTGCTGGTGCTGCTGGTGCTGCTACTCCTGTCGGCGCCGCTGGCTGTGGGTGAATCCCAGGCAGCGCCTGCGCTTGCGTCGCATCGTCTACCACCCGACCATCGCCGTGCGTGACTTTCCACCGCGCCACGGCGCGCTGCGCGGCCAGGCCCATCCAGTAGCTGATGGCCCCGCCGATGGTGTTTCCGGCAGTCGCGACCAGCACGGCGGGCCAGAACATCGTGGGTGCCACAGAGACATAGCCGAACACCACCGGTTCTGATCCCAGGGGCAGCAGCGTGGCCGATACCAGGCTGATCACAAAAATGGCGGGCAGCCCGATCGCAGGCAGGGACAGCCATCCGAGCATCCAGTGGATGCCATCCATCAAAAACGCTTCCATGCTTCGCCTTCGGGCCGGCTTCAGGGGTAAGACGCCAATGCTGCATGTTAATCTGCCGTGCAGCATATCGTCCCTGTCGCCGCCTTTCTCTGTCTATGTCTGCCGAATATCTAAAACGAATCCTGACATCCAAGGTTTACGACGTCGCCGTCGAAACGCCGCTCGAGCACGCACCGCTGTTATCGGCCCGACTCGCCAACCAGTTTTTCTTCAAGCGCGAAGACGCACAGCCTGTCTTCAGTTTCAAGATTCGTGGCGCCTACAACAAGATGGCCAACCTGAGTGCGGCGCATCTGAAGCGCGGCGTGATTGCGGCCTCGGCCGGCAACCATGCGCAGGGCGTGGCCCTGTCGGCCAGCAAGCTGGGCTGCCGGGCGGTGATCGTCATGCCCACCACCACGCCGCAGGTCAAAATCGATGCCGTGCGACGTCTGGGTGGCGAGGTGGTGCTGTTCGGCGAGAGTTTCACCGACGCCTACGGCCATGCCAAGGACATCGAAAAGGCACAGAAGCTGACGTTCGTGCATCCCTTCGATGATCCCGATGTCATTGCAGGTCAGGGCACCATCGGCATGGAAATCCTGCGCCAGCACCCTGGGCCGATCGATGCCGTGTTCTGCGCCATCGGCGGCGGCGGCCTGATTTCGGGTGTGGCGGCCTACATCAAGCAATTGCGTCCGGAGATCAAGATCATCGGCGTGCAGACCGAGGACTCCGACGCCATGGTGCGCAGTGTGCGCGCCGGTCGTCGCATCACGCTCACCGACGTGGGACTGTTCTCTGACGGCACGGCAGTCAAGCTGGTGGGTGCCGAGACCTTCCGGCTCACGCGGCAGTACGTGGACGATTTCGTCGTGGTCAACACCGACTCGATATGCGCGGCCATCAAAGATGTCTTCGAAGAAACCCGCAGTGTTCTGGAGCCGGCCGGCGCCTTGGCCACTGCGGGCGCCAAGCAGTATGCGTTGCAGCACAAGTGGAAGAACAAGACGATCGTCGCCATTGCCTGCGGTGCGAACATGAACTTCGATCGCCTGCGCTTCGTCTCGGATCGTGCCGAAGTGGGCGAGATGCGAGAGGCCGTGTTCGCGGTCACCATGCCCGAGGAGCGCGGCAGCTTCCGCCAATTGTGCGCGCTGCTGGGCGAACGCTCGGTGACCGAGTTCAACTACCGAATCTCGGATTCCCAACGTGCGCACGTGTTCGTGGGCATTCAGGTGGGATCGGCCAGCGAACCGGCAAAGATTGCCGGCACCTTGCGCAAACACGGCTTTGACACGCTGGACCTGACCCACGACGAAATGGCGAAGACGCACCTGCGCCACATGGTTGGCGGGCGCTCGGGGCTGGCGACACACGAGTTGCTGTACCGTTTCGAGTTCCCCGAGCGCCCGGGCGCACTGATGCGGTTCCTGCAGGCCATGAATCCGGAGTGGAACATCAGCCTGTTCCATTACAGAAACCAGGGAGCCGACTACGGTCGCATCCTGATCGGCATACAAGTCCCCCCGGCGGATAAAAAACAGTTCCGCCAGTTCGTGGAAACACTGGGCTATCCGAACTGGAACGAAACCGACAACCCGGCCTACAAGCTGTTTCTGTAGTGGTCGCGCAGCACGTCAGAACACGTGCTGCATGCGCATGCTGGCCTGCACACCGCTCAAACCGTCGATGAACGCATACTGGCTGCCATAGGCGATAAAGCCCTTGAACTGGGTGCGCTTGGACAAGGCATAGCGATACCCGAGCGCATAAAGGTTGAAGGGATTGGCGTGGCCGGTCAGGCGATCGTTCTTGGGCTTCGCATATTGCCAGGACGCCATGAAACGATGCGGGCCCGTGTCGGCACGCACGCCGATCATGCCGGTCGCGGCACTGAACCCCTTGGCGTAGTGATAATCACGAAACCCCCGGTCCTCGTCGGGCATGTAGTTCAAGTTCTTGCCCGACAGCCATCCGCC
>JBAZPE010000388.1:0-3515 GCA_041648375.1 Burkholderiaceae bacterium
GAAATTCGATTTCACCACCGGCGTCAGGCTCTTCCAGGCCTGCCACGATGTTGAACAGCGTGCTCTTGCCGCAGCCGCTGGGGCCCACCACCGTCACGAATTCACCCGGCGCGATCGACACGCCCAGGCCGTCCAGTGCCTTGACGGCGCCGAAGGTTTTGGAGATGTTCTTCAGGGCCAGCAGAGGCGCTCGCGATGTGGTCGCGGCGGTGTCGTGCAGAGTTGCGGCAGTCATGTCACTTCCTTGTTTGTCCAAAGGGGCTGCGGTGGGCATGGCGCCTCCCAGGTTGTGCGACGGGGCTGCGTGACCGCTGCCGAGTGCGTTCAATGACACTGCCGTCATGGCGCTTCCTTGTTCATGCACAGCTCGGCGAGCACGTTGGCCAGCACCCGCGTGCCTGCAGCGAGATCTTCGGGGCTGGCGTATTCCGCTTCGTTGTGGGTGATGCCCTCGCGGCAGGGCACGAAAATCATGGCCGATGCGCACAGGGGATGGAGGTAGCGGGCATCATGCCCGGCCGCCGACAAGATCTCGCGATGGCCGATTCCCAGTGCGGTGGCGGCCGTACTGATCCGCTCGCGCATGGCCTGCGGAAACTGCAGCGAGTCGGCCGCTGACAATGTCGTGACGCTGACTGTGCAGGGCCCCGCGTGGGCCTGACATACCGGCTCGACCAGGGCCGCCAGGCGCCGCAGTTCCGTCGTGTCGGGATGGCGAAGGTCGATCGAGAACACCACGCGACTGGCCACCACCGATGGCGCGTTGGGCGTGACGGTAAAGCGGCCGATGGTGAATTTGGTGAGGTCAGCCTCATCGTGAATGGCGTGAGCCAGTGCCTGCACCATCGCCGTCGCGGCCAGCAGGGCGTCGCGGCGCTCGGCGCGGGTCGACGTGCCGGCGTGTGCCGCCTCGCCGGTGACTTCTACCGTGAAGGTGTGTTTGCCCTGAATGCCGCTCACCACACCGACCTGCAGGCCCTCGCGTTCCAGCATCGGGCCCTGTTCGATATGGGCCTCGATGTAGCAGTAGGGGTAGCGGCCGTGCGCGGCAGGGCGAGCGATCTGCGCTGCGTCATCGGCGGGCCGGGCCGGCAGCGGCCGGGTGGCGATGGCAGGAAGCGCGGCATCGACTTGCGCCATGGCCTGCGCCACGCTGATGCCCTCGCTGTCGGTCACCGCAAGCACCTCGGCCAGCTCACGCTCGCCGCCATAGACACTTGAGCCCATCATGCCCGGCGCAAACCGGGAACCTTCTTCGTTCATCCAGGCCACGACTTCCAGCGCACGCAGGGGGGTGATACCTGCCGTCACAATGGCCTGCACGGCTTCAAGTGCGGCCAGCACACCATAGACGCCGTCGTAGCGACCGCCCGTGGGCTGGCTATCCAGATGCGATCCGCTCAGCACGCAGGGCAGTTCGTCTTCGGCACCCGCCAGGCGCAGGAACAGGTTGCCTGCCGCATCGCGCGTGGCGTGCATGCCGATCTCATCGCCCCAGGCGGCCAGCAGACGCTGCGCCTGTGCATCGCCCGGCGTCAGCGCCTGGCGATCGACGCCACCGCGCGCGGTCGCGCCAATGCGCGCCATCTCGGCCAGCCTGGCGTTCAGGCGGTCGGCGTCGACGAAGTCGGAGACCATTGCCGTCATGATGTCTTCATGATCTCGGCGGGCGCCGAGCGCGGATCACGCGCTGCCCACTTGTTCTGCGCCACCGTCGCCAGGAAATCGGCGACGAACTGATTGAACAGCCCGGGCTCTTCGATGTTCAGGGTGTGTCCGGCCTTGGGCAGCACCAGCAGTCCACATGCGGGCACCGTCTTTTTCAGGAAGATGCCGGGTTGCAGGCAGTGGTCGTCTTCATCGCCCACGATCACCAGCGTCGGCACCGCCATCGTGCGCAGCTCGGCTTCGAGGTCATAGATGGACGGGCGGCGGGCCTGCACACCGCGCATGGTCATGGCTGAGCCCACGGCATCGTGTTCGCTCAGTTGGTCGGCGAATTCCTGCCAGCCGCGGGGGTCTTTCAGTTGAAAGATAATGCGCGAGGCGGCTTGCGAGTAAATCTTGGAGAACGCCGGCGCACCCATGCTTTCGAACTTGTCGGCCACATCACGCGACACGCCGCGGAAATACTCCTCCATCTGCTTCTCTGCGCCATAGCCCGCACCGGCGACAACCAGCGATAGCGCCTTGTGCGGATAACGCAGCCCGAAGTGCAGGGTGGCAAAGCCGCCCATCGACAATCCGACAACGTGGGCGCGTTCGATACCCAGACCGTCCAGCACGTCGGCAATGTCATCGGTTGCGATGGCTTGCGAATACTGTTCGAGATCTTTGGGCACCTCCGACGGTGCATAGCCGCGTGCGCTGTAGGTAATGCAGCGATAGCGCCGGGAAAAATACCGCATCTGCGGCTCCCAGCTGCGCCAGTCGCCGCCGAACTCGTGCACGAAAATAATGGGCGTGCCCGAACCACACTCTTCGTAGTGCAGCTGTGTGCCATCGCGAGCGGTCAGTGTCGGCATGTCGGCTCCTAGAAAAGTTTGACGTCGTGCTCGCCCGAGCGCGCGCGCTCGATCATGGCGGGCAGCAGTTCGCAGAAGCGATCGCACCAGGCCTCGGGCACCGTCAGGCTGATCTTCACGAAGCGCTCTCCGAAACGTTGCGTGTGATAGGTGCCCTGGCGGATCATGATGCCCTCGGTCTGGTAGGCAGCCACCAGCGCTTCGGGCTTCACGCCGGCATCCAGCGTTTCCATGATCAACAGGTTGGCCTGCGAGGGATAGACCGGCAAATGCAGGCCGGGAATGCGCGACGCGGCCTCGGCCACGGCTGCCTGATTGCGGCGCTGACGGCGCTGCACTTCCGGAAACCATTCGTGCTTGGTCTTCAACCCGGCAATCGCGGCACGCTGGGACAGCACGTTGCTGCCCAGATTGTTCGGCGGTGCCGTCGCGATACGTTCAATGATGTCCACGTTCGAGATCACCGCGCCCAGTCGCATGCCCGCCAGCCCCAGCCACTTGGAGAAGCTGTAGGTCATCACGGTTTTTTCGGGATAGAACCTGTAGGCCGGGGTGAAACTGTCGGCGAAGTGCGAGTAGGTGGCGTCGTGAATCAAATAGGCATCCACCGATCGTGCGATGGCGGCGATCTCTTCGATCTCTTCGGCCGTATGGCAGGTGCCCAGCGGGTTGTTGGGGTCGACCAGGTAGATGACGCCGGTGTTCGGGCCGACCGCGGCACGCAACTGATCTGCCGTGAGCTTGTAGCCCTGCGCCGCGTCATAGATGGGCAGCTCGATAACGTTTGAGCCAGCCTGACGTGCGAAATGCATGGGCCACGCCCAACTCGGGTCTGTGGTGACGAAATCGCGCCCGGGGGCGCAGATGTTGCGGCATACGTTATAGAGGGCTTCGACTGCGCCATCGGTCACGAACGCGCAGGCGTCGGGCACACCGGCATCTTCCACGATCAGGCGACGCAATTCTTCGAAGCCTGCGGGCGGCGCATCG
>JBAZPE010000389.1:0-3513 GCA_041648375.1 Burkholderiaceae bacterium
CCCATGCCCATTGATCCCTAGCGGCGCGCTGACATCGGCGGACCAACGGGTGGTGCAGGCTGACACCTGTCGCCCTGGTGTGCAATGCCGTGTGGGTTCGATCGCAACCGCCTTCAAGTACTTGGCTGCGAAGCATCGACCTTCTCAAAAAAATACACCCTCATTGTGGACTTTAGTCCGCAGGTGAGGGTGTACTTTTCGTTGTGGATCCCATGCTTTTATTGACGAAATCACAGCGAGATCTGCCGGTGCAGCTTGATCGCCGCACCGCACGATTTACTTATTTGCCAAACTTGGTTTTGGCCTCGATGCGGCACTTGTCTTCGGCATCGCCTTTCAGCGTATCGCACTGTGCCTTGGCGGCATCGTAATCGGCTTCACGACGGTCTTCGGCAACATCGCGACGCGCCTTGGCATCAGCCTTGCCAACCTTGGCGTCGGCCTCAGCATTCGTGCGTGCCGCCTTGGCGCGTTCCTCGCAGGCGTCTTTTTGATTGCCGCTCAGTGCATCGCACTGATCTTTGGCAGCCTTGTACTCATCTTTGATCTGATCCGACGATTTAACGTCAGCAGCGTGAGCGCCGGCACCCATGGTTGCCACGCCCATGCCGAAAGCAAGTGCGGCCAATACAGAACGAAAACGTGTTTGCATCGTGATTCTCCTCATGTCGACCAACGCGTCGACTCCGCTTCGATAAAGCAAACGCTGTGCCCACGAAGGGCGTCGCGCCGCGCGGAAATGCGAACGCATAGTCGAGTCGTTGACGGCACGGTCGATATGGCTACTTTCTACTAGTAGTACTAGGTGGTAATGGGCTTCTGAAAACAACTGTATCTATATACACTCTTCTTTCCAAAAGGCATTGGCATCACGATGACGGCTAAGCCCGTCCCAGGAAGAAAATAACGATGAATCACCAGGAAATTGATGGCTTTGAAGTGAGCTGGTCGGTTATCCAGGACGCCGCCGGACAGTTCAAATTGAACCTGACCACGCGCAGATTGGATGACGCCGAGGTGATGACGTGGGATGTGCCTGGGGCACGGTCATTTTCCACGGCTGGCGAAGCGGAGCGGCACGGGCGTTACGTATCGCTCGGTTTGCGAGGTGTGAAGTCCGACGGCGCACCGATCTACACGGTGGTGTGACGGCCTTCGACGTCAGGTAGTCAGCATGCATTACCTGACGCACGATGCGTACGGGTCAGAAGGGATCGAGTCCCAGATGCGACCGGAAGCGATTCTGTATGAAGACGCCATCACGGGGTGGTAGAGCACGCACATGCTCATGCGCCTCGATATGCAGTTGGGCAAATGTTGTCCCGCTGCGCGCTTCGATTGAAGAAAACAGCGCGTCGAGTCCTTCTGATGCCGTCAGGCTCATGCTGTTTCTTATGCCGCATGCGCGCGCCATATCGGTCAAATTAGCACCCAGACTCGCGTGACTGCGCTGCATGCCTGTCTCACCGAAATGACCGTTATCCAGCACGATGAGGGCCAGGTTTGCGGGTTGTTGTACTGCGACGGTGGCCAAGCTACCAATGCCCATCAACTGCTCACCATCACCAGTGATGGCCAGCACAATTTTGTCGGGTTGGGCCAGTGCCAACCCCAGCGCGACAGACGTTGAACCTCCCATGGCACCCCAGAGATAGAAGTTGCCCGGTCGATCGCCTGCGGCATACACATCGTATGAGGGGGAGCCCAGGCCAGACACGACGAGCGCGTCAGGCAAGCGGGTCAGAATATCCTTGACGACCTGTCGACGGTCAAACGCCGAACGTGCGGGCATCGCGGGCTGTTGGGGCTTATTCATGGTTGGCCACCCATTTTTTGCGTCCTATCAGGCGCTGTGAAAGTAATACGGCGACACGCTGTCCTGCATCGAATGTCGAGGCCAGGCCAGCGTCGACCAGTTCGATAGCTTCTTCAGGGGACTGCGCGCGCATGACCGTCAAACCCATGGCTTCCAGCACGGTGGGCGTGGCCTGACCCATCGGGTTCTGCCAAGGGTTGAACTCTGCAAACTCTCCTCGCATCGTAATCAACGTAAAGAACGGAAAGCGGCAGCTATCGAGCAACGAAAACATGTTGATGCAGTTGCCTACGCCACTGCTTTGCATCAACAGCGCGGCGCGCTGACCACCCAGCCAGGCACCGCTGGCTACAGCAACGCCTTCCTCTTCCGTGGTCAGCACGATGTCTCGCATGTCCGGGTCGGCCTGTGCCCGTCGGATCACATGGGCGTGCCCGGCATCGGGCACGTACGCCAGTTGCCGGATCTCTGCTTTTTTGAAAAGCTGAAAAATATTCTCCTGCCAGGGGTGTGCGTCGGAGTCGGTAGTCATTGGATCTCGCAGGTGAAGGGGAATGTTTGATCGTAGGCATCATAAAATTGAATCGCCTGGTTAAAAAAATAGAATAAAGTGATGCCTTGATCAGCGTATGGCATGCGTCTTAGCGAGCGCGGCCTCCAACGGCCAGGCGAGGCCGCACAGTCATGGGAAAACTTGAATGGACATCAGGCAGCTCAGCGCATTTCTGGCCGTTGCAGAAAGCGGTAGTGCGACACGTGCCGCGGAAATGCTGCACATCGTGCAGCCTGCGGTGTCTCGCAACATCCGACTGCTGGAAGAGGAGATCGGGCAGCCGCTGTTCAACCGTCAGCGTCATGGCATGACGCTGACCAACGCCGGTGTCATCCTGGCCGACCATGCCAGGCGAGCCATACGCGAGCTTGACGAAGCGCGTGCCCGGCTTGTGCCCGGCGCTGGAGCTGTGACGGGAATGGTGGCGGTAGGTTTTTTACCCAGCACATGCGATGTCCTGGCAACAGGCTTCATTCAGAGATTGGCCACACTGCATCCGGACGTGTCGGTACGGCTGTCCGTGGGTTACGCCGGCTACGTGCAACACTGGCTGGAATCGGGGGAGGTCGACATTGCGTTGCTCTACGACATGCGCCCCGTACCCGGCTTGTTGCTGGCACCCCTTTTGGAAGAGCAGCTTTATTTGGTCGGATCGGCGCAGGCAGGGCTGCGGTTGCACGAGGCCCGCACGCTCAAGGAATTGGCGTCTCTGTCACTGATTTTGCCCAGTGCGCCTCATGGCCTGCGCTCGCTGATCGAGCGGGCAGGGGTTGCCGCGGGCGTCGACATTCGTGCCAAGGTGGAAACCAATGCCATGACGCTTCAGAAATCGTTGGTGCGTCAGGGGTTTGGCTATACCGTGTTGCCAGCCTGCGCGGTGTCCGAGGAATTGGAGGCGGGGTTGCTGACGGCGGCCCCTTTGGCGGGACCCGGATTGACCCGGCGCGTCGTGCTGGCCCGCAGGCTTGGCGGACGCTTCACGCCTGCTGCGGCCGCTGCCGCGGACGTGCTCGTTTGCGAGATGCGACGCCTGGTCGACAGCGGCAGATGGTCGGGCGCTGTATGGATTGGATAGCGTGGCTACCAAGTTGAATCGCGGCATCGAAGGCATTTCAGGTGAAGCGATAGCCAAGTCTTCCGCAGT
>JBAZPE010000390.1:0-3512 GCA_041648375.1 Burkholderiaceae bacterium
CGACTTCCGCCGCTTATCCTTCCAAGCCTGCAATTCCCCCACGATCCCCCGACGAAATGCCAGCACGCAGATAATAAAGATCATCCCGATCACGATCGTCACCGACTCACCCAACCGGTTGAACCAATCCACCCCGGTCCAGCGTGCAAGTGCCACGCCCATTTCGCCGACCTTGTTCTCCAGCAGCACCACGATGAACGCGCCCACCACCGGCCCGGTCAGTGTCCCCATGCCGCCGATCAGCGTCATCAGGATCACCAGGCCCGACATCTGCCAGGTCGCATCTGACAACGTGGCCGACACGAACACCAGCGTTTTCGTCGCACCCGCCAACCCTGCCAGACCGGCAGACAGCACAAACGCCAGCAGCTTGAAGCGTTCGACGTCATAGCCCAGCGACAACGTGCGGGGCTCGTTCTCGCGCAACGCCTTGAGCACCTGACCGAATGGTGAATTTACCGTTCGCTGCACCAGCAAAAAGCCAAATGCGAAAATGGCCAGCACCACGTAATACAGATTGATATCCTTCTGCAGATCGATCAGACCGAACAGCGTGCCGCGTGGCACACCCTGCAGACCGTCTTCGCCACCGGTGAACTTGGCCTGAAGAAAGAAGAAAAACACCATCTGCGCCAGGGCCAGCGTAATCATCGCGAAGTAAATACCGCTGCGCCGGATGGCGAGTGCACCCATGAACACACCCAGAATCATCGCCATCACCACACCTGTGGCGATGCCCAATTCTGGAGAAAACCCCCAGACCTTGATGGCGTGCCCCGTGGCGTAAGCGGCCGTTCCCAGAAAGGCGGCGTGACCGAACGAGAGCAGGCCGGTGAAGCCGAGCAGCAGGTTGAACGCGCAGGCGAAGAGCGCATAGCACATGATCTTCATCACGAAGATCGGATAGACGCCCATAAAGGGCAGCGCGGCCACGACAACCAGGAAAATGATGTAAGCGAGCCAGCGTTTCATTTCTCTTTCCCGAACAGGCCCGCGGGGCGCAGCAACAGCACAATGGCCATGATGATGAATACGACGGTGTTCGAGGCCTCAGGCCAGAACACTTTGGTCAGCCCCTCGATGATGCCCAGACCCAGGCCCGTCACGATGGCGCCGATGATCGAGCCCATGCCCCCGATCACGACCACCGCAAACACCACGATGATCAGATTCGAGCCCATCAGCGGCGAGACCTGCAGGATAGGCGCGGCCAGCACGCCAGCGAACCCTGCCAGACCCACGCCGAAACCATAGGTGAGCGTCACCATCAGTGGAACGTTCACCCCAAAGGCTTCGACCAGTTTCGGGTTTTCGGTACCGGCACGCAGCAGCGCGCCGAGTCGGGTTTTTTCAATCACGATCCATGTGGCCAGGCACACCACGATGGAGGCAACGACGACCCAGGCCCGGTAATTGGGCAGAATCATGAATCCCAGATTGGTGGCCCCCCTAAGGGCTTCGGGGGTGGGATAGGGTTGCCCCGACACACCGAAGAAACTTCGGAACACGCCTTCAATCAACAGCGTGAGACCGAACGTCAGCAGCAACCCATACAGGTGATCGAGTTTGTACAAGTGCCGCATGAACAGGCGCTCGATGATGATCCCGAACACGCCGATCACGATCGGCGCGACCACCAGCATGACCCAGTAGTTCAGACCGAGGTAGGTCAGACCCAGCCAGGCCATGAAGGCGCCCATCATGTACAGGGCGCCATGGGCAAAGTTGATGACGTTCAATAAACCAAAGATGACTGCCAGGCCCAGCGAGAGGATCGCGTAGAACGATCCATTCACAAGACCGAGCAGAAGCTGCCCCATCAGCGCGGGCAGCGGGATCCCGAAAAAATCAGCCATGATTTATTTTTTGATGAGTTTGCAGGTCGATTCCGACAGCTTCGTGTAGACGTCGTCGCCGGGCAAGGTCGCCACTACTTTGTAGTAATCCCACGGGGCCTTGGATTCCTGAGGCGTCTTGACCTGCATCAGGAACATGTCGTGCACCATGCGGCCATCCTCACGCACCACACCGCCTTTGGCATAGAAGTCATCCACCTTATTGGACTTCATCCATTTCATCAGGGCATCGGCGTCATCCGTGCCCGTCGCTTTCACGCCTTTCAGGTAGAACGCGGCGGAAGAATAGTCGGCTGCCTGCAGGCTCGAGGGCTTGCGGTTGACCTTGGCTTCGAATTTCTTGGACCATTCGCGTGCGGCATCCGATTGATCCCAGTACCAGCTATCGGTCAGGTACAGGTTCTGTGTTGCCGGCAGACCCAGCGAATGGATGTCGTTGATGAAGATCAGCAGGCCGGCCATCTTCATGGTCTGGGTCACACCGAACTCATTGGCCGCCTTGATCGAATTGACTGTATCGCCCCCGGCGTTGGCCAGCCCCAGGATCTGTGCGCCCGAGGCCTGTGCCTGCAGCAGGAAGGACGAGAAGTCCGATGCGCCCAGCGGTGCTCTCACCGTGCCTTTCACTTCACCCCCGGCAGCCTTCACCACGTTGGACGTGTCGCGCTCCAGCGCGTGTCCGAAGGCATAATCGGCCGTCAGGAAGAACCAGCTTTTGCCCCCATTTTTCACCACGGCCGAACCCGTGCCACGCGCCAGTGCGACGGTGTCGTAGGCGTAATGCACGGTGTAGGGCGAGCATTGGGCGTTGGTCAGATCGGATGAACCGGCACCCACGGCAATGAAGGGCTTCTTCTTCTCGGCAGCCACTGCGGCCATGGCCAGGCTGGTCGCCGAGTTGGTCCCACCGATCAGCACGTCCAGTTTCTGTTGATCGAACCATTCACGGGCACGTGCCGACGCGACGTCGGCCTTGTTCTGGTGATCGGCCGACAGCAGCTCGATTTTCTTGCCGTTGATCTCGCCACCGGCATCGGCAATTGCCATGCGAATGGCTTCCACGCCTGCGCGTCCGTCAATGTCGGAATACACCCCGGACATGTCGGTGATGAACCCGATGCGTATGACATCGTCGGAAATGCCGGTCGACTGTGCGTGCACCGCGCCTGCGCCCAGTGTGGCTGCGGCAATGGCTGCAGTGATGATGGTTTTTTTCATGTTTGTCTCCTCGGCCTGATGGATAGATAGGACGAAAGTGGGTAAGAGCGATCCGGATCAGACGCCCAGAAGTTCGTTAAGCGTTTCCTGCTTTTCCGACAAAGCATGAGCGTCGAAGCTCTCGACGATCCTGCCGTGTTCCATGACATAAAACCGATCGGCCAGTGGCGCGGCAAAATGAAAGTTCTGTTCGACCATCACGATGGTGTAGCCCCTGGACTTCAACGTCTGGATCATGCGCGCGAGCGCCTGAACGATGACCGGCGCCAGGCCTTCCGATATTTCGTCCAGCAACAGCAGATTGGCCCCCGTGCGCAGAATGCGGGCCACCGCCAGCATTTGCTGCTCGCCACCGGATAACCGGGTGCCCGGCGAATGACGCCTTTCGAGCAGGTTGGGGAACATCTCATAAATTTCAGAAAGAGACATGCCCCCGCC
>JBAZPE010000391.1:0-3499 GCA_041648375.1 Burkholderiaceae bacterium
GTGGAGCATCGGGTGCGTGCGGTGATGGCGGCGCAGCAGATCGAGGTACGGGATATCTTTTCGGCACCCATGCCCTTGAACACCCTGTTGTGGCGGGTCGTGGTCAAGACTCCCGATGACGGATACGTGGAAGCGGTGACCAGCCTGTTTGATCGGGGGCCACCCGACATGCTGGCCCAGAAGCTGCATACCAATCTGGCCCAGTCCCTGGCAACGCAGCCGCTGCATGCGCGACTACAGTGGTTCACCGACGACTGGTTGCGCTACGACGTGATCGGGGATGCATTGGTCGTGACCGATCTGCGCATGGGCATGCCGGGGCACTACACGTTTCGTTTCAAGATGGCAGAACGCAATGCACCCGGGCAAAACCGCTGGTGTGTAGTGGTTCCTCAGACCTGGCCAGGCGAAAGAGGCGGGCGCGCCGAGCTTGCTGCCGTGTTCAAACGGATCGTCGATCAGCGCACGCCCTTGCCCTTGGCCCGTTGGGCCGAGGGCAATGACGATGCCCGATTACTGGCGCCCTCGGTGCGCACGCCAGCGCACTGCAATATCACGCAGTAAGGCACGGGTGGCGTCGCGTTTGCTTGCCTTGGCAAGCGGGTGTGCGCCACGATCATCGAACAGCATCAGGCTGGTTGCGTCTGCATCCATCACATCCTGCGCCAGATTGCCCACCAGCAGCGGTACACCCTTGCGCAGGCGTTTGGCCTGCGCATGCGTTTCCAGTTGCTCTGTTTCCGCTGCGAAGCCCACACACCAGGGACCGTCGGTCAGGGCCGCCACATCGGCCAGAATGTCGGGATTGGGTGCGAACGCCAGCGCAGGCGCGGCATCCGCGCCGGTCTTTTTCAGTTTCTGGTCGCTGACGTTGCTGACATGCCAGTCGGCCACAGCCGCAACGGCAATAAAAATGTCGTTCTCGCGCGCGCGCAGCATGACAGCCTCATGCATTTGGCGTGCTGTCGTCACCGGCACAGCCGCCACGCCTCGCGGGATAGGCAGGGCCGTCGGTCCGGTGATCAGGGTCACCTCGGCACCGGCTTCGCGTGCCGCACGGGCCAGCGCATAGCCGGTTTTTCCTGATGAGCGGTTGGTGATCACGCGCACCGGATCGATGGGTTCGGATGTAGGGCCTGCCGTCAGCAGGACACGTACACCCGCCAGCAACTTCTCGGAAAACAACGCCGTCACGTCGGCGAGAATCTCTGCAGGTTCCAGCATGCGGCCGTCACCCGTCTCGCCACACGCCTGGTCGCCCGAGGCAGGGCCAAGGATGTCGACGCCATCTTTACGCAACTGCGCCACGTTGCGTTGCGTGGCGGGCTTTTCCCACATTTCCCGGTTCATGGCCGGAACCACGGCCATGGGGCAGGGACGCGCAAGACAGAGCGTGGAAAGTAGATCGTTGGCGAAGCCATGGACCAGCTTGGCCATGAAATCGGCGCTGGCAGGTGCAACGAGGACGAGATCGGCGCCGCGCGTGAGATTGATGTGCGCCATGTTGTTGTCCATGCGCGCATCCCAGGCATCAACGAAAACAGGGCGCCCCGAAAGAGCCTGCATGGTGACGGGGGTGATGAAGCGGGTCGCAGCCTCAGTCATCACGACATCGACCACGGCACCCTGCTCGATCATGCGTCGCACGAGTTCGGCAATCTTGTAGCAGGCAACCCCACCGGTCATGCCCAGGACGATGCGTTTGTGAGCGAGATCAGACATGGCAATCGATCGTCAAAAGAGTGATCCGTGGATTATGCGCCGATGCTGCGCGGTACGCCCGACGGCATCGGCCTGACATCAGCGGCTGGCCGGCTTGCGGCTTTTCAGGAATTCGTCCAGCACCAGCAGAATGGCCCCGCACACGATGCCCATATCGGCAACGTTGAAGGCAGGGTAGTACCAGTCCTTCCAGTAAAAGAGCAGGAAATCGACGACGTGGCCATACACTGCACGATCGATCACGTTGCCGATGGCACCGCCCATGATCAGGGTGAGCGCAAGTGAGAAGCGGGTGTTGGCCGCATGCTTGCGCAGCAGCCACACGATCACGACCGACGCGCCTATGCCCAACGCCGTGAAGAACCAGCGCTGCCAGCCACCTTCATCAGCCAGGAAGCTGAAGGCCGCGCCACGGTTATACATCAGGGTGAGATCGAAAAATGGCAGCACATTGTGACGCTCGCCATACTGGTACTGAGTGTTGAAATACACCTTCGTAACCTGATCGATGATCACGATGGCCACGGCCAGCATCAACCAGAACAGCAGCGATCTGCCCTGTGGCGCCGTGCGGGCGGTTGTCGAGACGGGGCCATTCATATCAGGCCTTCTCGCGCGGTTCGCCCGCGCCGAACAGATTGGACACACAGCGCCCGCAAATTTCCGGGTGCGCGCTGTCACTGCCCACATCTGCGCGCCAGTGCCAGCATCGTGCGCATTTCAAATAGCTCGATGGCGTGATGTCGACACGCAATTCACCCTCGTGCGCGTGCACGACGGCGCGCGACACGATCAACACGAATCGCAGATCGTCGCCCAGGCTTTGCAGCGCCTGCAGATCCTCACCGCTGGCATAGACGTCGATTTCCGCCTGCAACGATGCGCCGATCCGGCCCTCGGTGCGCACGTCCTCGAGTCGTCGCATGACTTCACCACGAATGGTGCGCAGGCGTGACCAGCGGGCGGCGAGCGCCTCACCATCAGCGGGCACGGCGACCGATTCAAAGCACTCGGTGAAGACGGTGCGAACGGCGCCCTCGGCAGCAGGCTCGAGCACGGACCATGCTTCTTCTGCCGTAAAGCTCAGCACGGGTGCCATGAGTTTGATCAAGGTGCGCGAGATCACATGCAGTGCCGTCTGGGCGCTGCGCCGGGCCAGACTGTCTGGCGCGCTCGTGTATAGACGATCCTTCAGGATGTCGAGATAGAACGAGCCCAGATCTTCGGAACAGAAGTTCTGCAGACGGGCCACTGCCGGGTGAAACTCATAGCGTGCAAACTGGCCTTGGACATCAGCCTGCATGCGGGCGGTCATCACCAGGGCATAGCGATCGATCTCCAGCAGATCGTCCGTGGCAACGGCTTGCGTGGCGGCGTCAAAGTCTGCGACGTTTGCCAGCAGGAAGCGCAGCGTATTGCGAATGCGTCGGTAGCCTTCGACCACACGTTTCAGAATCTCGTCGGAAATCGACAGTTCACCGGAGTAGTCCGTCGAGGCCACCCACAGGCGCAGGATTTCTGCGCCAAGCGAATCGGACACCTTTTGCGGGGCGATCACATTGCCCACCGACTTGCTCATCTTGCGGCCCTGGCCATCCACTACGAAGCCATGGGTCAGCAATGCCTTGTAGGGCGGCTCGCCAAAGAGCATGCACCCGGTAAGCAAGGACGAGTGGAACCAGCCGCGATGCTGATCCGAGCCTTCCAGATACAGGTCCGCAGGCCATCCCAGTGCGGCGCCGTGGGAGCCTTCGGTGCCGTGATGCTCGCCAGCGAC
>JBAZPE010000392.1:0-3497 GCA_041648375.1 Burkholderiaceae bacterium
ACGGTGAAACATCACCCCGTTGAACACGCCCACCACCACCCCGAAGGTAAAGCCCAGCAGGGTCTCGCTCAGCGTGCGCATGAAGCCTGCGATATAGGCGTCGGGCACGGCTGTGATCGAGGTGAGGATGACGGACAACCGGGGCAGGTAATACGGGTTGACACTGAAAAGCACGACAATCGCTTCCCAGGCCAGCCCCATCAGGACAATGGCGGCCGCGCCGCGCAGCACGGTCAGCGCGGCCGGCCGGATCGATGCGGCCGCGGTGCTCATGGACGGCGCTCCTCGACCGGCAGGGCGGCCAGGAAACTGCCGTTGAACGCAGTGGCTACATCCACAGGTTTGGAGATCACTTTGTTCTTCAGCAGGAAGTCCTGTGCGGCCTGGATCGCCACGGGATCAACGGTAAAGAGTCCCTCGGTCTTGGCTTTGCCGGCCGTCATCAGGCGGTAAGCTTCTGTCAGCATGAATTCCTGGTGGGCACGGTCCAGGGTGGGCGCGACCTTCATGACCAGATCCACGGCTTCCTTCTGGTTCTTCATCGCTTCCTTCCAGCCACGAATGGAGGCGCGCAGGAAGGCTTTCACCAGTTCCGGTTTGTCCCGCGCGGTTTGTGTGGACACGATCAAGGTGTCACGTGGGAAGGTAATGCCGAAGTCCTCGGCCACAAACGTACGCAGGTTGTCTTCGCCCACGCGCTGCTTGATGGTGTAGAGCTCGTTGTACCAGGTGGCGGTTGCCACATCCACGTCGCCATTGACGAAAGGCGTGACGCTGACCTGTTGCGGTTGCAGATCGACCTTGCTGCGATCCACGCCATTGTTGGCCAGCATGCCCAGCAGCACATAGTTGGCGCCCGTGAACCAGGACGTCACTTTCTTGCCTTCGAAGTCCTTCAGCGTCTTCACCGGGCCGTCTTTCTTGGTGACGAAGACGAACGGGGTGATCTGATGACCCACGCCGATGGACACAATGGGCATGCCCTTGTCGATGGCGGCCATCACGCTATCCGTACCGCCGGACAAGCCGAAGGTGTCGGCACCGGTGGCGACCAGGTTCTCGGTCAGCAGGTTCGGGCCGCCCGGGTTGATCGTCAGATCAATGCCTTCGTCCTTGTAATAGCCCTTGGCCTGCGCATAGTAGAAGCCGGCGAACTGGGTCTGTGGCAGCCATTTCAGGCGCAGCGTCGCCTTCACCGGATCGGCTGCGGCGAAGGAGGGCGCGGGTGTGGCCAGGGCCGCGATACCGAAGGTGGCGGCCCACCCCATCAAGGCAAGCAAACGTCGTTTTTGCATGATCATGTCCTGGTAGATGTTGGGTACTGCAATAGGGAACAGCGGGAGGCTCGGGTGGGACGGCGTATCGAAAGGGGCGTATCAGAAGGGCCGATCGCCCGCCACGGTGGTGCGATGCATCACGCGGCGGTACTTGGTGTCTTCGTAGGGGGTGGCGCAATGCATGGTCGAGCGGTTGTCCCAGATGATCAGGTCACCCTGCTGCCACACATGCCGGTACGAGAAGGCGTCGCTGATGGCATGCGCATTGAGTTCGGCGAGCAGCGCGGCAGCTTCGTCGGCAGGCAGGTCGTTGATGTGCTTGACGATGTCCTGACCGACATACAGCGACAGGCGCCCAGTGGTCGGATGCGTGCGCACCACGGGGTGCACCACATCAGGGGTGCGCGCTTTCTGCTCGTCGGTCAGCGGTGCGCGGTCGGCGAAGGCCTTGCCGTAATAACCGGCATAGGAATGCGTGGCGGTCATCTCGCGGATGCGGGCCTGCATATCGGGTGACAGGTGCTCATAGGCCAGGTGCATGCTGGCGAACAGGGTGTCGGCACCCACGGGCGGCACCTCCACGGCATACAGCAATGAACCCATGCTGGGTTCAGCCACATAAGACAGATCCGAATGCCAGTTCCAGCCTTCCTTGTGGTTGCCGATGGGCTTGCCGTTTTCCGACACGTTGGACAGCACGTAGATCTCGGGCAGATCGGTGGTCAGAAACTGCTTGAGTACGTGCGTGAGCAGGTCGCCGAAACGACGGCTGATCTCCACATGACGCTCGTTGCTCAGCGTCTGACCTCGCACGAGGATCAGCGAATGTTTGTCCACAGCTGCGACCAGTTCATCGACAGCCGCATCGCTATCGGGTTTGGACAGATCCAGGTCCAGAACTTCGATGCCAAAGCCGGGATGCAGGGGGCGGGTATTGAGCACGTTCAACTCCTTGTTCAGTGACGCAGATAATCAGGTTCGGTAGGAGGGGTCGCTGCGGTCCAGGCGGCGCAGCAGCCCCGGCCATTCGCGTTCGCCCGCAATCAGAATGTCGCCCTTGCTTTCCCAGAACTGGCGCGCGGCCTTCTCGCAGACCTCGTGCGAGGGCGTGACGATGGGACCCGCGCCGCCGGCGACTGCGGCCTGCATGTCGAGCTGGATGCGGGCCGCACGCTCGAAGTAATAGAGCAGCATGAACGCCTCGCCGGGCGTGCGCCCCAAGGTCAGCACGCCGTGATTGCGCATGAGCATGACGGGGTGTTCGCCAAGGTGATCGATCAGGCGAGCCTGTTCGGCCAGATCGATGGCCACACCTTCATAGTCGTGAAATGCCTGGCGCTGGTAGAACCGCATCGCGAACTGCGAGAGCGGCAGCAGCCCGGCCTGCTGGGCCGATACCGCGATGCTGGCGTCGGAATGCGTGTGCAGCACGCACACGGCGTCGTGACGGCCCTGATGAATGGCGCCATGGATCACGAAACCGGCCACGTTCACGTCGTAGGGCGAGGGCGTGACCTTGCGCCCCTGCAGGTCGATGCGCACCAGGCTGGACGCCGTGATCTCGTCGAACAGCAGGCCATAGGGGTTGATGAGGAACTCATCGGTGGTGCCCGGCACACGCATCGAGATGTGGTTGTAGATCAGGTCGTCCAGCCCCAGGCCCGCGACCAGGCGATAGCAGGCGGCCAGCGAGACGCGGGCGTCCCACTCCTGCGGGTCCATGCCTGGGGGGCATGTGTTCGACGTGGCATCGATCATGATGCGTGCCCTTTGGACTGGGTCGAGGTGAAGGACTTCATGCTCTCTTCTTCGATCGCCTCGAGCAGCGTGCGCTTCAGGGCAATGAATTCGGGCGAGGTCACGATGTCGGCACGGCGGGGGCGCTCGATGTCCACTTTCTGTTCGAGCTTGACGTGGCCCGGGCGTGCGCTCATCACCAGCACCCGGTCGCCCAGGAAAATGGCTTCATCCACATCGTGGGTAATGAACAGGATCGTGCGGCGGTGCTTCTGCCAGACATCCAGCAGCCAGCGCTGCATCATGCTGCGCGTGAGGGCATCCAGGGCGCCGAAGGGCTCATCGAGCAGCATCAGGTCGCGCTTGAACATGAAGGTGCGCATCAATGCCACGCGCTGGCGCATGCCGCCGGACAACTGATGTGGATACTGATCTTCGAAACCGGCCAGGCCGAATTCGGGCAGCATCTCCAGCGCCTGGCGG
>JBAZPE010000393.1:0-3494 GCA_041648375.1 Burkholderiaceae bacterium
GCAAAAAAGCACCTGACCTGGGAAAAGCCGTTTACCGAGGTGCTCGACGCTTCCGATGCGCCGTTCTATAAATGGTTTGCCGACGGCAGCCTGAACGTGTCGGCCAACTGTCTGGATGCCAACGTCAAGCGTGGCCTGGGAGAGAAGGCCGCCATTATCTTCGAAAGCGATGACGGCAAGGTCACCCAGGTGACCTACCGTGAGCTGCTTGCGCGCGTGAGTGCGCTGGCCAACGGGTTGCGCGACCTGGGCTACAAGCAGGGCGATCGCGCCATTATCTACATGCCCATGTCCATTGAAGCCGTCACGGCCATGCAGGCCTGCGCACGGCTGGGCGTGATCCACTCGGTAGTTTTCGGCGGGTTCTCTTCCAAAAGCCTTCAGGAACGTATCGTCGATGTGGGCGCCTCGCTGGTGATCACCGCCGATGAGCAGGTACGCGGTGGCAAGACAATACCGTTGAAGCCCGCTGTGGACGCGGCCTTCGCGGCAGGCGGTTGCGAGGCGGTCAAGCATGTGGTGGTGTATCGCCGCACCGGCGGCAAGGTCGAATGGAATGATGCGCGCGACGTGTGGCTGCACGACGTGATCGAGGGAAAATCCGAGACCTGCCCACCCGTCGCCGTGCCTGCCGAGCATCCCTTGTTCATTCTTTACACCTCGGGCTCGACGGGCAAGCCCAAGGGGGTGCAGCACGCCTCTGCCGGCTATCTGTTGTGGGCGTTGCTGACGGTGAAGTGGACCTTCGATGCGCGCGATGACGATGTGTTCTGGTGCACGGCCGATGTCGGCTGGATCACTGGCCACACCTACATCGCCTATGGACCCCTGGCCGCCGGCCTGACCCAGGTCGTGTTCGAAGGCGTGCCGACCTACCCGAACGCGGGCCGCTTCTGGGACATGATCGCGCGTCATCGCGTGACCACTTTCTACACCGCGCCCACCGCCATTCGGTCGCTGATCAAGGCGTCCAGCGCCGATCCCAAGGCTGCGCCCCAGCACTACGACCTGAGTTCACTGCGCATCATCGGCACGGTGGGCGAGCCCATCAATCCAGAAGCCTGGATGTGGTATCACAAAGAGGTCGGTGGCGAGCGCTGCCCGATCGTGGACACCTGGTGGCAGACCGAAACAGGCGGCCACATGATCACGCCCCTGCCAGGGGCTACGCCCACCAAGCCGGGCTCATGCACCTTGCCCCTGCCAGGCATTGCCGCAGCTATCGTGGATGAAGCGGGCGGCGATGTCGCCCAGGGCAACGGGGGTTTCCTGGTCATCAAGCAACCCTGGCCGGGCATGATCCGCAATATCTGGGGAGACCCCGAACGCTTCAAGAAAAGCTATTTTCCTGAAGAGCTCAAGGGCTACTATCTTGCCGGCGACGGCGCCCAGCGCGATGCCGACGGCTACTTCTGGATCATGGGTCGCATCGACGATGTGCTCAACGTGTCAGGCCACCGCCTGGGCACCATGGAAGTCGAGTCGGCACTGGTGTCGCACGAGTTGGTGGCCGAGGCCGCAGTCGTGGGTCGACCCGACGATACGACGGGTGAAGCGGTCGTGGCCTTTGTGGTGCTGAAGGGCGCGCGCCCCGAGGGTGAGGAGGCGCAGGCGATCGCCAAAACGCTGCGTGACTGGGTGGCCAAGGAAATCGGCCCCATCGCCAAACCCAAGGACATCCGGTTTGGCGACAACCTGCCCAAGACACGTTCGGGCAAGATCATGCGCCGTTTGCTGCGCGTGGTCGCCAAGGGGGAAGAGGTGACACAGGATGTCTCCACCCTGGAAAATCCGGCGATTCTCGAGCAATTGTCCAAGCCGCTCTAGGCCTTGGACACCACGGCTTTTTGTTAAGCTTGCAAGACCGCGTGTCCACTTTCGGACCGCGGTCTTTTTCATTTCACTGACCCACTGGTAACCATGATCGATCTGCGCAGCGATACCGTGACCCGACCCACCGCCGATATGGTGCGTGCCATGACCAGTGCGCCGCTTGGCGACGATGTCATGCAGGACGATCCCACCGTTCAGCGCCTGCAGCACCTGCTCGCTGAACGGGCGGGCTTCGAAGCGGGTCTGTTCTTTCCCACGGGCACGCAAAGCAATCTTGCCGGCCTGATGGCGCACTGCCAGCGCGGCGACGAGTACATCGTGGGCCAGCGCGCGCACACCTACAAATACGAGGGGGGCGGGGCGGCGGTACTGGGCAGCATTCAGCCCCAGCCCATCGAGCACGCGGCAGACGGATCATTGCCCCTGGAGAAGATTGAAGCGGCCATCAAACCCGTTGATTTTCATTTTGCCCGCACACGCTTGCTGGCGCTGGAGAACACGTTCCAGGGCATGGTGATCGATGCGCAGTACATCAATCGTGCCGCCGCGCTGGCCCGCCAGCATGGTCTGTCCGTGCACCTCGATGGCGCCCGGGTGTTCAACGCCGCTGTGGCCAGCCAGCAGGATGTCGCCACGGTGTGTGCGCCGTTCGATTCGGTATCCGTGTGTTTTTCAAAGGGTCTGGGGGCGCCGGTGGGGTCGGTGTTGCTGGGCTCGCGCGATGTCATCGGTCAGGCCTTGCGCTGGCGCAAGGTGTTGGGCGGCGGCATGCGACAGTCCGGCTTGCTTGCTGCCGCATGTCTGTATGCCATGGACCATCATGTGCAGCGCCTGGCCGACGATCACCGGCGCGCCGAGCGCCTGGCTGCCGGTCTGCGCACGATCGACGAATTGAATGTGGTGTATCAGGCCACGAACATGGTTTTCGTGGATGTGCCTGGCGAGCATGCCCAAGCCCTGACGGATGACCTGGCCACGCAGGGTGTGATCATGCGTGCCGTGTATGGGGGCACGACCCGGTTGGTCACCCATCTGGACATCGATGACGCGGGCATCGAGCGCGTCATCGCCGGGTTCAAAAGCTATTTTTCGAAGTAACCCGTGCGTGCATCGGGGTGCGCGGGTGCCCAGCCGGTTGCACGCAGGCGCGTGTTTCGCATGCGCTTGCTGCCGATGTTGGCCGGCCCAGGTCCCACCTGTACCACCGGCGCATCGATGTGCTGGGCCAGCGCCGTATACAACACGTGCAAAGGCAGAGGCGTGTCGTCGCAACCCAGGTAGCAATCCTGCACGACATCCTGTCGCAGCAGCGTCACGCAGGCGCTCGCCGCATCGTCGCTGTGAATGCGGTTTGCCCAATGAGGGGGGTCGATAGGCGCGCGTGCCTGCCCCTGGCGCAGTCGATCCAGTAATTGAGTGCGCCCGGGGCCATAGATGCCAGCCAGGCGAAGCGATGTGGCTAAGGGCTCGCCACCACGCAGATCGCTCGCATGCAGCAGCGCTTCGGCCTCAAGCAGGACGCGGCCGTTGAACCCCTGCGGGTCAGTCGGCGTGTCTTCATCGATCCACGCCCCGTGGTGTTCGCCATAGACCGCCGACGAGGACACGAACACCAGACGCCGCAGGTCTTTCAGCGCGGCGCACGCGAGCAGGTTTTGCAG
>JBAZPE010000394.1:0-3491 GCA_041648375.1 Burkholderiaceae bacterium
CGTGCACGATCCCATGACCACGGCAATCTGCGCGATACCTGCCGCCGACATGACGGCCTGGTTGTAGAAGATGCGGCCGAAGTGATCCCGATCTGGGAACACCTCATCCTGCTGGGGCAGGTTGGCCCCCCCGGAATCGACAAGATAAATACAGGGCAAGCAGTTCTGCGCGGCGATCTCCTGCGCACGCAGGTGCTTTTTTACGGTCAGCGGAAAGTACGTGCCGCCTTTGACCGTGGCGTCATTGCACACGATGACGCACTCCTGACCGGCGACACGACCAATGCCGGTGATGATGCCCGCCCCAGGTGCGGCACCGTCATACATGTCGTGCGCGGCCATGGGCGAGAGTTCCAGAAATGGCGTGCCGGGATCGATCAGCAGTTCGACACGCTCGCGCGGCAACAGCTTGCCGCGCGCCACGTGCTTGGCGCGTGCCTCTTCCGACCCGCCCTGCGCGCAGGCCTCCAGATGGCGCTGGAGGTCATCGATCTGGGCCTGCATGGCGGCGGCGTTGTCCTTGAACTCGGCGCCGCGCACATTGATGCGTGATTCGATAATCGACATGGCGGGATCTCAGATGGATTCAATGGCCATGGCGACGGCTTCGCCGCCCCCGATGCACAGCGACACCACGCCACGCTTGCCGCCCGTCTTGCGCATCGCGCCAAGCAGGGTCGCCACCAGACGTGCACCGGAGGCGCCGATGGGATGACCCAGCGCCGTCGCGCCCCCGTGGATGTTGACCTTGGCATGATCCAGCCCGAAATCCTTCATCGCCGCCATGGTCACGACCGCAAACGCCTCATTGATCTCGAACAGATCGACGTCTGACACGGTCCAGCCGGTCTTGGCGAACAGGTTCTTGATCGCACCGATGGGTGCCGTGGTGAACCAGCCGGGCTCTTGCGAATGCTGTGCGTGGCCCACGATGCGCGCCAGTGGCGTGAGGCCGAGCGCCTGTGCCTTGGACTCACGCATCAGCACCATGGCGGCAGCGCCGTCAGAAATCGATGCCGAGGTGGCGGCCGTGACGGTGCCATCCTTCTGAAACGCAGGCTTGAGGGTCGGGATTTTTTCGGGCATGGCGCGCGCCGGTGCCTCATCGCGATCGACCACGGTGTCTCCCTTGCGCCCGGCAATGGTGACGGGGGTGATTTCCCACGCGAAGCTGCCATCTTCCGAGGCGGCGCGCGCACGGCGCAGCGATTCCAGCGAGAACGCATCCTGGGCGTCACGGGTGAAGTCGTACTTGGTCGCGCACGTTTCGGCGAACACGCCCATGGCGCGGCCTTTTTCGTAGGCGTCTTCCAGGCCATCCAGTGCCATGTGGTCATACACGGTGTCGTGACCATAGCGATAGCCACCACGCCCCTTGAGCAGCAGATAGGGGGCATTGCTCATGCTTTCCTGCCCCCCTGCCACGACGACATCGGCGCTGCCCGCCATCAGCAGATCGTGGCCGAACATCGCCGCCTTCAGACCCGAGCCGCACACCTTGTGAATCGTCGTGCAGGCCACGCTGATCGGCAAGCCTGCGCCCAGCGCGGCCTGGCGCGCCGGTGCCTGACCCTGACCGGCCTGCAGCACGTTGCCCATGATCACTTCCTGCACCTGCTCGGGCGCCAGGCCTGCGCGCTCGACGGCGGCACGAATGACGACGGCCCCCAGCTCGTGGGCCGCAAGCCCTGACAGACTGCCCATCATGGCTCCCATGGGGGTGCGCGCAACACTGCAAATAACAACGGGATCGGACATGAAAGTCTCCTGGTCAAGAGAAAGGAACGGCACGCGCACATACACCTGATTCGCTCGGTGTGGCACGCAGGCGCCGTACAGGTTCGTAAGGAATGGGGTCGGCCGCCTGGCCGGCCAGAATATCGCTGCGGCAGGCCTGCCACCAGCGGGCATCGAGCAATTCGGCATGCTCGGTCATGAACGCATCGCGTACGCGCGCATTGCCCATGAGGAACGGCGCGAACTCCTCGGGGAACACATCGTTGCCGGCGACCGGGTACCACGGCGCGCTTGCCAGCTCGGCCTCGTAGTCAGGCGCGGGCGGCACCACCCGAAAGTGGATGTCGGTCATCAGTTCGATCTCGTCGTAGTCGTAGAACACCACACGACCCAGACGCGTGACACCGAAGTTCTTGTAGAGCAGATCACCGGGGAAGATATTGGCACACGCCAATTGCCGGATAGCATGGCCATAGTCGATGACCGCTGCCCGCAACCTGATGTCGTCGGCATGTTGCAGGTATAGATTCAGCGGTGTCATGCGCCGTTCGATGTAGACATGGCGCAGGATCAGCGTGTCCCCCTCGACCTCGATGCTGCTGCCCGCGTGCGCTTGCAGTGCATCGATCAGCGCGGGCGAAAAGCGCGCACGCGGCAGGGCCACCTGCGAATATTCCCACGTGTCTGCCATGCGGCCCACACGATCATGGCGTTTGACCAACTGGTACTTGCGCATGACATGCCCACGATCGATGCCTGACTTCTGAATGTCGTCGCGAATGAGCTTGAACACATAGGGATAAGACGGCAGGGTGAATACACACATCACCATGCCGCGAATGCCCGGCGCGATGTCGAACTGATCGTGCGAATGGGCCAAGTGGTGCAGGAAATCACGATAGAACAGGGTCTTGCCCTGCTTGTGCAACCCCAGCGAGGTATAGAGTTCGGCCACCGGCTTGCGGGGCAGCACGCTTGCGAGAAAACCGATGTATGCCGACGGTGTCTCCATGTCGACCAGAAAGTACGCGCGGGTGAAGCTGAACAGCGCACTGAGGTCATCCACGCCATGCAGCAACGCGTCAAGGGTGAGCTGACCCGCCCGGCTTCGGCGCAGGGCAATGGCAAAAGGATAGGCCCCCGCGTGGTTGATCACCCGTCCCACGATATAGGCGCACTCGCCACGAAAGAACAGGCTGCTCAACACCTGCAGCTGAAGGTCTGCGCCCAGGCGCTGACCCACCGCCCCGTGCGGCATGGCGCGGCGTAGTGCCGGCAGTGCCGCGCGTGCCAGTCGGCTGATATCGCGGGGAAGATCATCGTAGGGACACGCCAGACCGAACTCGGCCACCAGGCGTTCGAGCATGCGATTCAGTCTGCGGCCCTGCGGGTAGTACACGCGATACGACGGCCGGGCGCTATCCAGATAATCGGTGGCGATGGCCGGGCGCACGAACAGATAGTCGTTATGAAAATAACGGCGATGCAGCACACGCGTGGTGACCGAATTGAAGAAGGTCTCGGCACACTCGGGCTGGCGATGGTCGGCAAGCCGTTCGACAAAGGCGCGCTTGACCCGAAGCCAGAAATCCTGAGCGTGCTCGTCCGGCGGACCCAGACGGGTGATTTCGTCTGCGCACTCGCGCACACGTTCGGCGTAGTAGTCGATGCGCGCGCGGGCCAGGCGTGTCATGGCGGGCCAGTCACCCTGCTCGAAATAGGTCTTGCCCCGCTGCGCGCTGTAGCGAAACAGC
>JBAZPE010000395.1:0-3490 GCA_041648375.1 Burkholderiaceae bacterium
AGAGCTTCGCCTATCCCACCAGCATGTACCTGCGCAATCTGATGTCCATGGACACGGAAGAGATGATTCGTGCCCAGCCTATGGATGCGGTGGTGCTGATCGGCGGGTGCGACAAGACCGTGCCGGCGCAGCTCATGGGCGCCGCTTCGGCCAATATTCCCACGATTCAGTTGATCACCGGTTCGATGCTGACGGGATCGCACCGCTCCGAGCGCGTGGGCGCCTGCACTGACTGCCGTCGCTACTGGGGCAAGTACCGGGCAGAGGAAATCGACGACGAGGAAATCGCCGATGTGAACAACCAACTGGTGGCCAGCGTGGGCACCTGTTCGGTGATGGGCACGGCCAGCACGATGGCCTGTATTGCCGAAGCGTTGGGTATGACCGTTCCGGGCGGCGCCACGCCGCCGGCGGTCACCGCCGATCGCATGCGTGTGGCCGAGCTGACTGGCATGCAGGCCGTGCGCATTGCACAGCAGAAGCTCACCATCGACAAGATTCTGACACCCGACGCGTTCGAAAATGCCATGCGTGTGCTGCTGGCCATCGGCGGATCGACCAATGGCATCGTGCACCTGGCCGCCATTGCCGGCCGGCTGGGCCTGGACATCGACCTGAAGGCGCTTGATCGCATGGGGCACGACACCCCGGTGCTGTTGAACCTGAAGCCTTCGGGTCAGCATTACATGGAAGATTTCCACAAGGCAGGTGGCATGGCGACCTTGCTGCGCCAGCTCAAGCCCGTGTTGAAACTGGATGCGATGACCATTACCGGGCGCACCCTGGGCGAGGAGATCGAAGCCAGTGGACCCGGGTTCGCCCAGGACGTGGTGCGCACGCTGGACAATCCCATTTATCCGCAAGGCGGCATTGCCGTGCTGCAGGGCAATCTCGCACCGGGTGGTGCGATCATCAAACAATCGTCGGCTGATGCCAAGCTGATGGAGCACACGGGCCGTGCCGTGGTGTTCGAAGACGCGGCCGACCTGGCCTCGCGCATCGACGCCATGGATCTGGACGTTACCGCCGACGATGTGCTGGTGCTCAAGAACATCGGCCCGAAAGGTGCGCCGGGCATGCCCGAGGCAGGCTACATTCCCATCCCCAAGAAACTTGCGCTGCAAGGCGTGAAAGACATCGTGCGCATCTCTGACGGGCGCATGAGCGGGACGGCCTTCGGCACCATCGTGCTGCACGTCACGCCGGAATCGGCCATTGGTGGCCCGCTGGCCTATGTGCAGAACGGTGACCAGATCAGATTGAGCGTGGCCGCGCGCGAGATTGCGCTGCTGATTTCTGACGAGGAGCTGGACCGTCGCCGTGCGGCCAAGCCGATCACGGTGCCGACCGCCGAACGCGGCTACAAGAAGCTTTTCCTGGACACGGTCACACAGGCCGATCAAGGTGTGGACTTCGACTTTTTGCGCGGTGCACCCAAGAAGCCTTAGGCTTGCATGCTGGCGCCGAAGATCGAACGCGCCTCTTTGTAAAGCGCCGCGGCCAGTCTCGCGTGATGGCCCTGATCGTTCCAGATCAAGCCATTGCGCCTGACCGGCGCACGTCCGGGAAGTGCAATACAGGCCACCGCCAGGGAGTTCCACGTCGCCGACCAGTCGGGGATGAGCGAGACGCCCAGGCCCTCGTGCACCAGCGCGGCGATGGCCAGGACGCCATCGATTTCCAGTCGCTGATGCGGGCGGATGCCCTGATCACGAAGGTAGCGATCGGCCAGCTGGCCCCCATGCACCGTTCGGTCATAGCGGATAAAGGGTTCGTGACGCAGCAGGGCATGCGGGTCCTCGTCAGCCTGGTGCAGTGGCGCCACCACCACGAGTGGCTCTTCCATGAATGGCCGCCAGACGCAGCTCTTGGGCATGACGAACTGCGGTTCGACCACGATCGCGGCGTCGAGCTCGCCATTGGCGACCTTGCGACACAATTCCACCGATGCCCCTGGGGTCACGAACAAGGCCGCATGCGGGTTGTCGTCATAAATGCCTTTGAGCACCCGTGGCAGCACGTTGGTGAGCGCCGAGACGAAACATCCCAGCCGGAACTCGCCGGGCTGCTCGCCATCAATCGCCATGGCTTTCAGATCACGAATGCTGCGAATCACGGCTCGGGTTTCGTCCAGGATGCGTACCCCACTGGCCGTGGGCTTGACCGAACGCCCAGAGCGCTTCACCAGCGTGACACCCAGTTCCTCTTCCAGCGCCTTGATGCGCGCCGCCACTGCGGCTGAAGTCAGGTCCAGCCGTCGAGCGGCCTCGGCGAACGAACCGCCCTCCACCACCGCCACGAAACTCTGCATGTAACGGATGTCCATCGCGTAATGCGCTCCTTTTGACAGATCGATTCGACGCCACGCCAAGTAGGGCTCGACAGTCACCCGACTGGCCGACCCCGCGGCTAAACATAGCTTTGCTTAAGCTTAATAGTAAAAAATATTTATTGTTCGAAAACAGCGTTGCCTACTGGGCATCCGTTGCGTCACGGCCGATACTGATGCTTCTACTTGGAGGTATCGATGGCCCAGAACAACATACGCGGTGTGCTCTCACCGGTGCTCACGCCTTTCAATGCCGATTATTCCGTGGCACGCGACGCGTTCCTGGCGCACTGCCGTGCGCTGGTGCAATGCGACGTTGGCCTGGCGGTTTTCGGAACGAATTCCGAAGCGAACTCGCTGTCGATGGCAGAAAAGCGCGAGCTACTGGACATGCTGGTGGAAAACGGCATCGCGCCACAACGCCTGATGCCCGGCACCGGTGCCTGCGCCCTGCCCGATGCGATCGAACTCTCGCGTCACGCCACGGAACTTGGCGCGGCCGGTGTGTTGATGCTGCCGCCCTTCTACTACAAGGGCGTGAGCGATGAAGGCCTGTTCCGCTACTACGCCGGCGTCATCGATACGATCGCCAACCCGGCACTGCGGGTGTACCTGTATCACATCCCTCAGGTGACGCAGGTGGGCATCAGCATGGGATTGATCGAACGCCTGTTGCGCGCCTATCCCGAGAACATTGCCGGCATCAAGGACAGCTCGGGCGACTGGGACAACACGCAGGCCATGCTCACGCGTTTCCAGCCCCAGGGCTTCGATGTGTTTGCCGGCAGCGAATCGTTTCTGCTGCGCACGCTGCAAGGCGGCGGCGTGGGCTGCATTACCGCCACCGGCAACGTTAACGCCGCGCAGATCGCTGCACTGGCCGCCACCTGGCAGAACGAAGACGCCGCGGCGCAGCAGGCACAACTGGACACCGTGCGTGGCATTTTCCAGAAGCTGCCGATGATCCCTGCCATGAAAGCCGCGATTGCCGATCAAACGGGCCGCCCGGACTGGTCCATCGTTCGCCCGCCCCTGGTGGAGCTGGACGCCGCACAGCAAAGCCAATTGAAGGCGGCGCTGGCCGGAATCGGTTTCACGGTCAATCAGCCTGCGCGCACGTCAATGTAAGACACGCGCACCCGTGCGAATGCCGGCGCCGTG
>JBAZPE010000396.1:0-3484 GCA_041648375.1 Burkholderiaceae bacterium
GGGCTGACACCTGAGGGCTTCGACGATGTGATTGAAGAGGCGATGACATCAGGCAACGTCGCGGTGAACCCACGAATGCCGCAGCACGATGATATGCGGCGCATGCTCCAAGCGGCGCTTTAGAAGCAAATGACTCATTAATAGTGCATAAATTACTTTATTGCTCTATTATTGAGTCATGAAACGCGAACTAGTGACCACCTTCGAGGGTGAGGAAATCATTCGCCTGATCGGGCAGAACATCAAAACGGCACGGTTAAGACGCAACGAGTCCGAGCACATGCTGGCTGAACGGCTGGGTGTTTCCCGCGCCACGGTTGCCCGACTCGAAGGCGGCCATGGCGGGGTTGCGCTGGGCATTGCCGTTCAAGCGCTGCTGTCCTATGGTTTCGCCGATCAGCTCTACGCGCTGGGTGACCCGGACACCGATGGCGTGGGCAAGCGCCTGGATCGCCTGCGTCGTCCGCTCAAGGGTAGTGGGCGCGCGGTGCGTGCACCAGGTGGGCAGCCGTGATCACCCGCCGTCAGGCCAAGGCGGTCGAATCGCCACTGTATGTCTACATCGATATCGAAAGCGAGGCGGTATTGGTCGGCACGCTCATGCTGGAAGACGATGGCGAACAGGGATTCTGGGCACAATTTCAATACGATCAATCCTATGTGGACGATCCCCGAGCCTTCTCACTCGACCCCATCAACCTGCCGCTGGTCGACGCCCGGCGCGCCTACCAGACAGAGAGCCGGTATCACGTGCTGGGCGCACTGTTCGACGCCGCACCCGACGCCTGGGGGCGCAGTGTCATGCGTGTTGATCGGGATGGTTTGACCACACCTGAAGACGAAGTGCTACTCAAGGGCCGGGGCATGGGGGTAGGCGCCCTATTTTTCAGCAGCGCGCCACTGACGCCCAACATGCAGAAGCACTATCGGCTGCCGATGGACGACGACATCGAAACGCTGGCGACCCTGCTCGCCGATATCGATGCAGGCATCAAACCCAAAGGCCTGTATCGCGATCTGCTGGGCAGCTCATGGGATATCGGCGGCGCGCGTCCTAAGACCATTGTGCGTGATGCCACAGGCGAGTTCTGGATCGCGAAATTTCCACGCGTGCGCGACTCCTACGATCGACAGCGCGTGGAGTTCGCCAACCTGGAAATGGCCCGCGAGATCGGGCTGACCGTGCCGGCCACGCGCCTGGTGGAGACCTCGCTGGGCGCAGTGATGTTGACCCACCGTTTCGACCGCGTTCAATTACAGCCGCCAGGCGGGCCGGTGGCGCGGCGCCACTTCCTCAGTGGCGCCGCGCTGGTCAGCCCGTCGCCCGGTCTCTCCAAACGCGAGATTGATGGCCCCCGCGGCATCGCGACCTATTCCTATGCGCGACTGGCTGACATCATCAAGCGCATCTCAGCCAATCCTGCCCATGACCTGAAAGAGCTGTATGCCCGCATGGCACTGAACGTGGCCATACACAACACCGACGATCACCTGAAGAATATCGGCTTTCTGAAAAGCGGTGAGCACGACACCTATCGCCTCTCTCCCCTTTTTGATGTCGTCACGCAGGAGGGCGCGGCCAAGCATTACCTGCACATCGGCAAGAATGGGCGCGCCAGCACATTCGAGAACGTGATGTCGGACTACGTTCGCTTTGGCATTCGTAACGACACTGTCGCACGCGACATCGTCGGGCGTGTGAAAGAGGTCGTGCAGCAGCGCAGGCGTTACTACGAAGCCGCAGGGCTGCCGCCTGCCGAGATCGACTTAATCGAGACCACCCTTACCGCCTGGCACTGAATAGAAAAAAGGCCGACCTCATCGAGAAGTCGGCCTTTCTGTGTAGCGTCCGATCACGGCCTCAGGCGTGACGTTGTGGCGTGCCGATCGCTATTCCCGCAGCGACCTGCAGGTCGCGCTACTTCTTGCGCACCGGCGGCAGATCCGTGCAAACCCCTTCCGCCACTTCCGCCGCCATTCCGACGGACTCACCCAATGTCGGATGGGGATGGATGGTCTTGGCGATATCGATCATATCGGCGCCCATCTCGACACCCAGCACGATTTCGCTGAGCAGGTCGCCAGCATGGGTACCCACGATGCCACCACCCAACAGGCGATGCGTGTCGGCATCAAAGATCAACTTGGTGAATCCTTCGTCGCGACCATTAGCGATCGCGCGACCAGATGCCGCCCAGGGGAATACGCCCTTCTGAATCTTGATGCCCTGCTTCTTCGCCTCATCCTCGGTCAAGCCGACCCATGCGACTTCAGGATCGGTGTAGGCGACCGACGGAATCACGCGTGCATCGAAGAACGCTTTCTCGCCCGCCGCCGCTTCTGCCGCCACATGCCCTTCATGCACGGCCTTGTGCGCCAGCATGGGCTGACCAACGATATCGCCGATGGCGAAGATGTGCGACACGTTGGTACGCATCTGCTGATCGACATTGATGAAGCCACGGTCGGTCACGGCGATACCTGCCTTATCGGCCCCGATCTTCTTGCCATTGGGCGTGCGGCCCACGGCCTGCAGCACCAGATCGTAGCGCTGCGGTTCCTTCGGCGCGCCTTCGCCTTCGAAGGTGACGTAAATGCCATCTTTCCGGGCTTCTGCGCCCACGGTCTTGGTTTTGAGCATGATGTTGTCAAAACGCTTTTCGTTGCGTTTCTGCCAGACTTTCACCAGGTCGCGGTCGGCGCCCTGCATCAGTCCATCCAGCATTTCGACCACATCCAGCCGCGCACCCAGGGCCGAATACACCGTGCCCATTTCCAGACCGATGATCCCGCCACCGACCAGCAGCATCTTCTTGGGGATGCTGCGCAAGAGCAGCGCACCAGTGGAGTCCACCACACGCTCGTCATCTGGCATGAACGGCAGGCGCACGGCCTGGCTGCCTGCGGCAATGATGGCGTTCTTGAACTTGATGGTCTGCGACTTGCCATCGTCGGCCTTCACAGTCAAATGATGGGGATCGGCAAACTCGCCCACCCCGGTCACCACTTTGACCTTGCGGGCTTTGGCCATGCCGGCCAGGCCACCGGTCAGCTTTCCGACCACGCCATCCTTGAAGCTGCGCAACTTGTCCAGGTCGATCTTGGGTGCCGCGAAGCTGATGCCATGGTCGGCCAGGCTCTGGGCCTCTTCCAGCACGGCAGCCGTGTGCAGCAACGCCTTGGACGGAATGCACCCGACGTTCAGGCAGACCCCGCCCAGCGTGGCGTAACGCTCGACCAGCACGACCGACAGGCCCAGGTCGGCCGCGCGAAATGCTGCGGAATAGCCCCCGGGGCCGGCACCCAGCACCAGCACGTCGCATTCGGCATCCGCGGAGCCGGAAAAGCTGGCGGCCTTGGGCGCATCGACGGGTTTGGCCGACGGGGTGCCCGAAGGGGCTGGCGTTTGCGAATCGCCGGCGGTGCTGGCGACATCTTTTGAAGCGCCTGCGCCCGCTGTCGCCGCCGCTGCGGTGCCGGCTTT
>JBAZPE010000397.1:0-3481 GCA_041648375.1 Burkholderiaceae bacterium
CGGAATCTTGATGCCCAGCTGCAGGAACACTTCACGCTCGAGCTGCAGGGCGAGCATGTTTGCGCGGGCCCACTCGTGCCGACCGAGTGGCACGATAAGCGCCAGCGCAATCGCTTCTGGCATCACATCGCCAATCCCTGCTTTCAGCGGACCACTGCCGGCTGTGACGTCGCGCTTCTCGACGCTGCCAGGTGTCATCGACACGTCTTCGGTCGCCGATGGACGTCGCGCCGCATCGAGCGCCTCTCGCACACCCCCCTTGCGTACGACGAATATGCTGACGAGACCTGCGCTGATGAGAACGAACACCAAAAGCGGGAAACCTGGCAGGAACCCGGCGCCAAGGGAGAGCGCGGCTGCTGTCAGCAGCACCTCGTTCTTCTCTCCGAGTTGCTTGAGCATGGTTGTTCCGAGATTTTCATCATCGGCATTCACACGCGTCACGATGAAGCCAGTGGCGATTGAAATCAGCAGCGCCGGAATCTGCGCGACCAGACCATCGCCGATGGTGAGCAACGTGTAGGTTTCCACGGCCTGATTGAAGCTGTCCCCGTTGCGCATGACGCCCATTGCGATGCCGCCGAGAAAGTTCACGAAAATGATGAGGATGCCTGCGAGCGCATCGCCTTTCACAAACTTCACCGCACCATCGAGCGATCCGTAAAGCTGGCTCTCGCGCTCCACGCGGCGACGCTGCTCACGCGCCTGCTCGCCATTGATCACGTTCGCGCGCAAGTCGGCGTCGATACTCATCTGCTTGCCGGGTAACCCGTCAAGCGAGAAGCGGGCACACACTTCGGCAACACGCTCGGATCCCTTGGTGATCACCATGAATTGCACCAGGGTCACGATCGCGAAGATCGTCATCCCGATAACGAGATCGCCCGCAATCACGAAGTTGCCGAAACTGGCCACGATATCGCCTGCGTCCGCTTCCATCAGAATCATTCGGCTGGTTGTGATGGATAGCGCCAGACGGAACACCGTCGTCACGAGCAACAAGGCTGGAAACGAGGAAAAGGTCGTAATGGACTGGATGTGAAAAGATCCGACGAAGATCAGGGCTGCCGTGATCATGTTCACGGCGATCAGAGCATCGATGAGCCAGGTTGGCAGCGGAATGATGAGCATCGCAATGATGACGGTCATCAACGTCAGCACCAGCAGCTCGGGTCGAAAGACGCGGGTCAAAATCATTGTGTAGTCCGGATAGTGGCGAGGCGGCTGGTCATAGGCAGGCGCTGGCCAGGCCTGCGATCCAGTGAGCGTCTTCGGGTTGGCGGCGCCAGTCGCAAACGTAATAGGCCTCACCAATTGCCAGCAGTTGCCGGTTGTTCGGTTCCGAGGCGTCAGGCGCCTGGCCAGGTACCGCACTGTCCAGTTGGTTGCGTGATATCTCGCGCATGGCGATCAGAACCTCGCCACGTCGTTCGAGCAATAACGTATTCGTGCACCATCGAATGCGCATATGGCGCCCTTCAGGCATCGCCATGGCACTGTGCAGGACGGCGTCCCATGTCATCCTAGACATGAAGGCTCCTCAGTCGCGCACTGGCTCCACGGTGATCACTGAAAAGGTTATCGGCCACTTCCGAGAGACTCGTCAACAGTGCCTGACGGTAGGTCAGATCGGGGAATAGCTCGGACGGCACTTCGGCCATGGCTCGCAGCACCCGACCGGCCCACTGCGACACGCTGTCGCCCGCATAGGCCTGCCATCGGGTGAGGCAGTGGACAAAATGTCTGCACGCTTCCTGTATGTCGGAAAGCGAGGCAATCAGCAGGTCGATCACCGCTTGATCGAACAGGTCAGGTGCGTCGTCGGGTGACTCCCGCTTCTTGCGCCCTTGGCGATGTCGGCCGGTGCCCGAGAGCAGCAATGCGTCGGCCGATCGCAACAGCCGTAGCTGGAACAGCAATGCCAATAGCGGCTGGAATTCTTCGGGAGGGTGGGTAGGCGTGTCTGAAGCGACGTCCGCCGCAAGAGCCTGCTCAAGAAAATCGAGGACCAGGCCGCGGCGAGCAAATCCGAACGCGTCGATGAGATACCGGTAGGTCACGCCTTCTCCGGCGGTGGCTCCCGCAAGCGTACGGTAGGCCCGCCGGAGTGCCTCAGTCGAGACACCCATGCGCTCGGCAAACTCGCTTACGACGTGACGGGTGTTCAATCCCATGCTGATCCGGGAGTGGCCGTGCGCTCGAATCAGTGCAGCCAGCGCCCGATCGATCTCGGCGCGTACCTCTGCATCGATCTCGTGCTCGTCACGCAACCCTGCCAGTACCAGCGCCAGTTCCTCCGGATCTGGGAAGATGGTGCGTGCGTGTTGGTAGGTGCTGCTGAAGCTGGTGCTGCCCCCCTGAAGCATCATGCGGATGCGCGAAAGCTCGGCCTTATGGGTCGCAGACATCACGCCAGGTCGTTCGGAGGGCTTCATGCGGGCAGGTCGTTCCACACGGCGATCAATCTGCCGGCGCATGACGGTCGCCAGTAGCGACGCCATGTCTTCATGACTGCTGGCGAGCCGGGAATGTGACGTCGCAAGCACGTTCGGCAAGATAGGGTGCTGCGCCTCGTCGGTGGCGGGCAGGGTGCTTGCGCAAGGTGTCGCGGCGCGTGCCAGGTCGATGCTAGCCACGAGAAGACTCCACATATTGCTTCAGGGCATCCACGGCATCATCGATCTCCCGCGGCGTGTGAACACGCTCCCGTTCGAATCGGTTGTCATCGGCCAGGAGTCGCGGCTGGATCAGAAAGAGGCGGATGGATTGTTCTTCGTTGGTGTTTCGGAAAGTGAACAATCGGCCAAGCCAGGGGATGTCGCCCAGAAGCGGAATCTTCTCCTGGCCTTCGTTGCTCTGGCTCCGGGTATAGCCGCCGACCAGGATGCTTTGCTCATGCTGAACGCGTGCAACGGTCGATATCTTCGTGCTGGCCACGACCGGCAGATCGAGCCCTGACGCTCTCGAGGGGTTGGAGCTGTTTCCATCCTCGATGTTCAGCTCCATCTCGATACGCCCGCGTGTGTCCACGACATGGGGGGTCACGTCGATCATGGTGCCGTAGGTAATTTTCTCCAGGCTTGCCACGCGTTCACCCCGGACTCGGATCAGGAACGTCGTGCTGTTGTCGAAAACGGCGGGACTATTGTCCTGCGCAAGCAGGATAGGGCGCGCCACGATACGCGCCTTGTTCTGCTCGCTCAAGGCGGTGACCGATGCAATGAACTGCATAGCCTGCGTGCGTGAGAGTGTCGCGCCCTGGCCCAGAGATCGCATGTTGAACCCGACCTCGACATCACCCAGCCTGCCGCCAGCGGACCATTGGGCGCCAAGGAGGTCGAGATTGGTCTTCCTGATATCGATGACCCACAGGGACATCTCAACCTGCTCCTTCGGCACATCGAGTTGCGCGATCAGCCGGCGCGCCGTCGACAGTTGCCGTGCCGTGCCCTCCAGCAGCAGGCTATTGCTGGACGGGTAG
>JBAZPE010000398.1:0-3480 GCA_041648375.1 Burkholderiaceae bacterium
GTACATCGACCGCCACACGTGCATCCAGCGTCACGGGCACGGCGCTGAAATCATGCGCGGCCAGCGGCGCACCGGTCAGCGCAGCGACTTCGCGTGCCATGCCCAGCACCGACAGGCAGTCGGCACGGTTGGGCGTGAGCTTCACGGTGAAAATCGTATCGTCCAGATCAAGCGCTTCGCGGATGGACGTGCCCGGTGTCAACGAATCGGACAAAGTCAACAGACCATCGTGCTCTTGCGACAGGCCCAGTTCACGGGCCGAGCACAGCATGCCGCTGGACTGCACGCCACGCATCTTGGCCACGCCGATTTTCATGCCGCCGGGCAATTCGGCGCCCACACGCGCCAGCGGCACGGTGAGGCCGGCGGCGGCGTTGGGGGCACCGCAGACGATCTGCAGCGGCGAGCCGCTGCCATCATCGACCTGGCAGATGCGAAGTTTGTCGGCGTCGGGGTGCGGCGCGATATCGGTGATACGGGCGACGACGACGCCGGAAAACGCAGGGGCTGCGGTGGTCGTTTCCTCGACCTCGAGTCCAGCCATGGTCAGCGTGTGCGCCAGGGCATCGGTGGACAGCGAGGGATTGACCAGCGTACGCAGCCAGGATTCTGAAAATTGCATAGTGCCCGCCGATTAATCGTTGAACTGGCGCAAGAAGCGCAAATCACCTTCGTAAAACTGACGCAGATCGTTCACGCCATAGCGCAACATCGTCAGACGCTCCAGGCCAGAGCCGAACGCAAAACCGATGTAGCGCTCGGGATCGAGCCCGAAATTGCGCACGACCTCGGGATGCACCTGCCCTGAACCGGAAATCTCCAGCCAGCGGCCCTTGTTGGGCCCGGAGGTGAACATCATGTCGATCTCTGCAGAGGGCTCCGTAAACGGGAAGAACGAGGGGCGGAAACGCAGCACCAGGTCATCGGTTTCAAAGAAGCAGCGCAGGAAATCGGTGTACACACCCTTCAGATCCGCGAACGAGATATTCTCGTCGATCCACAGCCCTTCGACCTGATGGAACATCGGGGAGTGCGTGGCATCGCTATCGACCCGATATGTGCGACCGGGGGCAATGACCTTGATGGGGGGGCGATGCATGCGCGCATAACGAACCTGCATCGGACTGGTGTGCGTGCGCAGCAGCAGCGGCAGACCCTGCTTGTCGTCCATGTCGACGTAAAAGGTGTCCTGCATGGAACGCGCCGGATGGTTCTCGGGGTTGTTCAGAGCGGTGAAGTTGGTCCAGTCGGTCTCGATTTCGGGGCCATCTGCCACATCAAAACCGATCGATCGAAAGATCTGTTCGACCCGTTCCCAGGTGCGCATCACGGGGTGAATGCCACCCGGTGCACGCCCTCTTCCAGGCAACGTCACGTCGATCGTTTCCGAGGCCAGCCGGGCATCGAGCTCGGCCTGCGCCATTTCGGCACGCCGCGCGTTCAGCAGTGCCTCGACCTGTTGCTTGGCCTGATTGATGCGCCCGCCCATCTCGCGTTTCTGCTCGGGATCCATCTTGCCCAGCCCCTTGAGCAGGACGGTCAGCGCGCCCTCTTTGCCCAGAAACCGGGCCTTGGCATTTTCCAGCGCAGCCGCGTCAGAAGCAGCAGCGAATTTTTCCTGGGCCTGAGCGACCAGGTCATCAACGGGCAAAGTCATGAATGTAGCCTCGAAAAGGCAAACGGGGCCATGACAGCCCCGTTTGCTAAGACACGCACAAATTACTTGAACGCGTTAGGCGCCCAGCGCCGTACGGGCCTGTTGCACGATAGCGGCAAAGCCAGCCTTGTCGCGAACAGCCAGATCGGCCAACACTTTGCGGTCCAGTTCGATCGCGGCTTTCTTCAGGCCGGCGATGAACACGCTGTAGGTCATGTTGTGCTCACGCACAGCAGCGTTGATACGCGTGATCCACAAGGCGCGGAAAGTGCGCTTCTTGTTGCGGCGGTCACGGTAGGCGTATTGCCCGGCGCGCATGACGGCCTGTTTGGCAATACGGAACACATTACCGCGGCGACCACGATAGCCTTTGGCGGCGGCAATGACTTTTTTATGACGGGCTCGGGCTGTTACACCACGTTTGACGCGAGGCATTTAGTTCTTCCTTATATCAAGCAAAAGGCATCATGGCCTTGACCGATTTCACGTCTGCCTTGTGGACAGCTGTGGAACCACGCAATTGGCGCTTGGTCTTGGTCGATTTCTTGGTGAGGATGTGGCGTTTGAAAGCCTGGCCCCGCTTGATCGAACCGCTACCCCGTACGATAAAGCGCTTGGAAGCGCTTTTCTTGGTCTTCATCTTAGGCATGATGATTCCATGAAAAATGTTGTTAAATCATGCGCGCAGGTGCCGTCACCAAATCCGCAAAAAGCCATGGGCTCATGCAGACCCGAACTGACAGACTTCTTTGTTACCTGTCGCTCACTTATGGGTAAAACTGGTATCTCTCCCCCTAATGGAGGAAAGCCCATGATTATAGGGCGATTTCTTCATTTATGTCCAGTCGCGCGCAGATTGCTGTTCAGCTAACCGGGATAGCGGGTACATAGGCGACATCGAAGCGCGCCGCCAGCTCGCTCAAACGAAGGTCGAGTGTCCATAAACGCGCGCCAGGCGTGATCATGGTGGCGGTCAGCAGCATCATGCCGACCAGGCCGCAGCCTTGCCCATACAGGCGCTCTTGTTCGATGAACCGCATGACCTCGGCATGCGTGGCTTGCCGGGTGAACGCCAGTTCGGCGATGTCACCGAGTGTGTGCGCCCGTGGCGTGGGCGGCGTGCCACAGGCAAGCTCCAGTATCACCATTGGGTGTGTCAACGCGGCATCGGCCAGGATGAGCTGCACCAATGCGGCATTCGAACGCCTGAAGTGGTCTACCCATACCGAAGTATCGACCAGCACGTTCATTGATTCGGCAACGCCGGATCACGGCGAGCAATGTCTTGCATGGCTGGCGCCTGGCCCCCCAACGCGGCCAGCCGCTTGGCCGCCTGCACGCGCACATACGTCTGCATGGCGACTCTGAAAATCTCTGATTTATCCATACCGGGATCTGCCATTTCCAAGGCCTTGGCGTACAAGGCATCGTCAATCGTGACTGTGGTTCTCATTTTACGCTCCCAGCATCAGTTCTGATGCCGATAAGCGTCAATTATGACATCACTGGTGCGCAGCGTGAATCATCTGTGCTCGCTTGCCGAGGCGTCTTGACGAAACTGGATGGCCTGCGCGATATCGGATGGCTCAACCGCCTGGCGTTGCGCCAGGTCGGCCACCGTGCGTGCCACTCGCAAAACACGTTGCGCCGCACGCGCTGACCAATCCCATCGCTCGATCGCCTGGCGCAACGTGGCGCGAGCGGCGGCATCGGCCCGAGCGTGTGTTTCCAGCGCCTGCCCGTGCAATGCGGCGTTGAGCACGCCTTGCCGCGCCAGCTGCAGCGCACGACACGCCTGAACCCGACGTCTGATGGGTGCAGAG
>JBAZPE010000399.1:0-3479 GCA_041648375.1 Burkholderiaceae bacterium
TTGAAAGTATAGAAGGACTCTGCAGCCCGTTCCAGCAGAAAGCGTGATGATGTGTTCACGTTTCGTGAAGGTATCGTTTCATTTGATGAGAGACAGGTATGCTTGGACCATGCGCCGCGTGACGCATGGTTTTTTCAGTACGCATGGCTTTTTTCATAAGGCGTGACCGACATGCAGCAAGTGCTCGATCTTCTTACGCAACTCGCGATCGCCGTGTCGGAGTTGCTGCGCCTGGCGGGCTAGTGTCGCACGCGTCTACAGGACGCCGGCCACGGCATGTGGCACATAGGTGTCTTCCAGGGATTTGATCTCCTCGTCAGACAGCGTCAGCGACAGGGCGGCCAAGGCATCAGTGAGATGCTCGGCCTTGGACGCGCCGATGATGGGCGAGACCACGCCGCGTTTCTGCCGCACCCAGGCCAGTGCGACCTGGGCACGGGGCACGCCCCGGGCACGGGCCACTTCGCCTACCTTGTCGATCACCCGCGCGTCGGAATCTGCGACATGCGCGTAAAGCTTGGTGCCCACGTCGTCGGTTTCCGTGCGTGGTGTGGTGGCGTTGGCTTCGCGGGTCAGGCGACCGCGAGCCAGCGGGCTCCAGGGGATGACCGCGATCTTCTGGTCCACGCACAGCGGCAGCATTTCGCGCTCTTCCTCGCGGTAGAGCAGGTTCAGGTGATTCTGCATGCTGACGAATTCTGTCCAACCATGCAGGCGCGAGGTGTAGAGCGCCTTGGAGAACTGCCAGGCATGCATCGATGATGCGCCGATATAGCGTGCCTTGCCGGCCTTGACCACGTCGTGCAGTGCTTCCAGCGTTTCCTCAATGGGCGTCTTGTAGTCCCACCGGTGAATTTGATAGAGGTCGACGTAATCGGTGCCCAGTCGTTGCAGGCTGGCGTCGATCTCGGCAAAGATGGCTTTGCGCGACAGTCCGGAACCATTGGGGCCAGGCCGGGTGCGGTTGAAGACCTTGGTGGCCAGCACGATTTCATCGCGCTTGGCGAAGTCGCGAATGGCGCGGCCCACGATTTCTTCCGAGGTGCCGTCGGAGTACGAGTTGGCGGTATCCAGGAAATTGATGCCAGCTTCAATCGCCTGACGAATCAGGGGGCGGCTTTTTTCTTCGTCCAGTGTCCAGCTGTGTGCGCCGCGATCGGGCAAACCATAGGTCATGCATCCCAGGCAAAGTTCCGAGACGTCCATGCCGGTCCTGCCGAATTTCTTGTACTTGATGCTCATTGAACCGTTTCCTCTTGCAAAGGCTTTCGATGGGGGAAAGAGCGCTGCTGACGCTATGGTGTACCGGAGCAGCGGCTGACGCAACTGTCGTTGCATAAACAGCGTGTTGCGCAGACTGTTTGCCGCTATGCTTCGCTCCCAAACAGGGAGACTCGCGTGATCGGTTGTCGAGAAGAGGGTGCTGGACGGGGGGCAAGCGCGATCCGCCGAGCGGTTTGGGCCGCCTGTGCGGTAAGCCTGATTGCGCTGTCTGGATGTTCATCCGGGCGAGCATCGGTGGCCACGACGTCCCACGCGCAGATTACTTCTCCGGCTGTGGCGTTGCACTGCCCGTTACCTGACATCACGCCTGCTGCCGTGGTGCTTGAACGTCGCAATGCGATCTTCGTTCATCCCGGCATGGTGTGGGTATCGGACCGCTGGGATAGTGGACCGATTGTGGTGACAGGCAACGCCTTGCGCGACGAGGGCTATGCCTCGGACGTGGTCATCGTGGAAGGCCGCGACCCGCAGCGTTTGTACGAGCGGATGATGAGTGATCCCGGCACGCAGTTCGTCGGCCTGCACTACAGCATGGGTGGTCACGCGGATCTGCTGGCCAAATCCTATGATGTGACACGCCGTGCATCCATCGAACGTGGGGTGCCGTTGCGCTATCACGCGGTGTTGATCGACCCTTTCGGAATCGCCGACCTGGGCGCCCGGGTCGATCTGGCGCGACCCGAGGTCGGTCAGGTGCTGTTTATTCTGTCCAGCGACAACTCACTGCTGCGCGGGCGCGTGAATGGCCTGTTCGATAGCCTGGGGCAATCTTCCAAGGTCAATTTTGTCTACGCCGAGGATGTGGGCGAGAAGTGGGGCCACTTCAGCATCCTGCCCTCGGGTCGTACCCCTGGTCAATCCGGATTGACGGCGCAATCCGGCGAGGCGCCGCTGGCCACGCACAAGACGATGATGCTGTTGCGTGCCTTCATGACCATTGCACAGACGCAGGCCACGGGTGACATGCACCACGTGGACGCCGCCTGCCTGATTTCCCCGATCACCCGGCTGGCGGCATTGCCCCGCTAGCTTTTGGGTCATAGCTCGCAAGCGGCACCGCATCCAGCGGATACACCGGCCGCTGCACCCGCGCGAACGGGAACAGCCCGTAATCAGAGCTCGTCACCCCCGGGCTATCGCATTCGACCAGTGCCGCCGTAATCGGAACGAACACCGGTCGGCAGTACATGCGCGACTTCGCCAAGACGAACGTCGCCTGGCGCGGATCCACGCCCACGCTCTCGAACACACCCAGGTCCCACGGTTCATGCGGGCGCTCGGTGATCACGATCAGGGCGCTGCCCACGTCCAGCACGGCGGTTCGACCCATGCACGCGGTTTGCCCCGTATAGGTCGGCCCGGTGATCACATAGGTGCCATCGGTGGCGGCGCGTACCACGCCATGCAGCATCACGGGCGGCACGTGGCGGCCGATATCGGGAACGTCGCGCTTGTTGCCCACCGCCACGTCAACGGTGGCGCCCACGCCGGCGCGGGTCAGCGTGTCGACCGCTTCCGGGTCGCAGATCAGTCCCGCCACGATGCCGGTCAGCCCTGCAGCCATGGCGGCCTGCAGCACATCCATGGTGTCGCAGGTGCCGCCCGACATGCAGTTGTCGCCATGGTCGAGCAACAGCACCGGTTTGTCTGCCGTGCTGGCCAGAGTCTGGGCGCGTGCGAGCGATGCAGCGAGCGGTTCGCTGTCGTAGAAAAAGCCCTCACGATTGCGCCAGATCGCCTCGGCCATCGTTGCTGCAGTCGCCTCGGCTGCGGCCTGATCACCATCGCCCACCACGATCACGCTCAGGCAGGGCGCGGCAATATCGGCCAGCCCGAACCCGGCCAGCACCGATACGCCCAGCATCCCGTTTTTTTCGGCCTCTTGCGCAGCCTGCACGGCGTCGCGCATGGCGCCCTCTGCCGTATTGCTGCGCAAGGTGTGGGTGATGAGCGGCAGGCGCCGCCAGGCGATCACGGGATCGACCTTGCCGTCGATCTTGCCCAGCAGCAGGCGACCCGCATGCTCGCCCGTCTCGTACATGTCGATGTGCGGATAGGTTTTGAAGCTGATGATGACATCGGCATGGTCGATCATTTTCTGGGTGACGTTGCCGTGCAGGTCCAGGGCCACGGCCACCGGCACGCCGGGGCAGGCTGCACGCAAGGCCTCCAGCAAGTCGCCTTCGCCGTCATCG
>JBAZPE010000400.1:0-3470 GCA_041648375.1 Burkholderiaceae bacterium
GCGGCTTCCTTGGCCAAGTCTGTTTGATTGAGTTGGGTCGGGCGCCACGCGTCAGCGCCGGTTGATTCGGTCGGGGCAGTCTGATCCTCAGCCACCACGGTAAATGGGTTTGGTCTTTCAAAGGCCAGCCCATTACTCCTCTGGAAGCCCTTGATCTTGTAGTAGAAAGCCGACAGCTGCTTGTGCAGCGGTCGGCTTTTATGTTGCACGGCGTATCTACCGATGGCCTTTAATGGGTGCCCGCTACGATTGCTAACGGTTATCGCCGTTCGCGAGGCGGTATCGGGTTACATTTTCCATGCCGATTCGCGCGATTTCCCGTCGCATCGAGCTCTTCAAGGTCTTTACTCATGTTGCGTAATAGCGCGCTGCACTCGAAATTCTTCCTTTTGCTGCTGGCACTGGTGTCGGTGGCGTTCGTCTGGCTGCTGCTGCCGTTCTACGGCGCCATCTTCTGGGGCACCATCCTAGCCATCATTTTTGCGCCCTTGCATCGCAAATTGACGACCAAGTTCAAGGGGCGCGAGAACCGTGCCGCGTTGTGCACGTTGTTCATCATCCTGCTGCTGGTGATCTTGCCCTTGGCATTGATCACAGGGGCACTGGTGCAGGAAGGCGCGCTGGTCTATCAGCAGATCAAAAGCGGCAACCTGAATTTCGGGGCTTACTTCCAGCAAGCCAGTGACGCCCTGCCAGCATCTGTTCGCGGCCTGCTGGCACGATTTGACATCACCGATGTCAACAGCCTGCAGCAGAAGCTGACCGAAGGCGCCATGGCAGGCAGCCAGTTCGTCGCCTCGCAAGCCTTGAACATCGGGCAGAACACATTCCAGTTCGTCATCAGCTTCGGCATCATGCTGTATCTGCTGTTCTTCCTGTTGCGCGATGGGGCCGCCATTGGTCGCCGCATTCGTCAGGCCGTGCCACTGAATGACGAGCACAAGCAGCATTTGATTCGCAAGTTCGTCACCGTGGCGCGCGCGACTGTGAAGGGCAACATCGCCGTTGCCATCACGCAGGGCGTGCTGGGAGGGTTGGCATTCTGGTACCTGGATATTCAGGGTGCGCTGCTGTGGGCCGTATTGATGGCGTTCCTTTCGCTGTTGCCGGCGGTCGGGGCAGGGCTGGTTTGGGGCCCCGTGGCGGTCTATTACCTGCTGACAGGATCTGTGGCCGCTGGGGTTGGCCTGATCGTCTACGGTATTGTCGTCATTGGTCTGGTAGACAACATCCTGCGCCCCATCCTGGTCGGCAAAGATACCAAGATGCCTGACTATGTCGTGCTGATCTCCACGCTGGGCGGCATGGCGCTCTTCGGGATCAATGGATTCGTGATCGGACCCTTGATCGCAGCGCTTTTCATGGCGGCCTGGGACCTGTTTGTGAGCACACGCGAAACAGAAGCTCGCGCACGACCCTAAAAGTATGCTATAGTCTTTTCTTCAGACGCGGGGTGGAGCAGTCTGGCAGCTCGTCGGGCTCATAACCCGAAGGTCGTAGGTTCAAATCCTGCCCCCGCAACCAAATTCAGGTTCTGATTTGGTGGAAGTGAAGAAGTCAGTAGCAAACATCAAAGCAGAAATAAAAAAGCCACCTTCGGGTGGCTTTTTTATTTGCTCTATTTTGTTGGCTCTATCTTCGTCGGCTCCATTTTTTGGCCCTTCGTGTAGGCCCTTTTCGTGGGCTCTTTTTCGTTGGCTCTTCTTCGCTGGATGAATCCCCGATCGTGCTCGGGGGTATCTGATGGTCAGCGGTTCATCGCTTCTTGGGCGTCATCAATTTGAGCGCCACGATCACCAGCACCGATTTCAGTATCGCGCCCAGCAGGAATGGCGTCACGCCCTTGGCCAACGCCGCCTCGAAACCAATGATGCGTGCAAGCCACAGGGCGCCCAGGCCCAGGCAGATGACATGGCCGATCAGCATCGCGCCAAATGCCCACGCCAATCGATCCTGATTCCAGCCACGGCTCGCCAGCCATCCCACGCACGCAGCGGCGATCGGGAAAGCGATCAGATAGCCCGCCGTCGGTCCCATCAGGCGCGCCATGCCACCCGTGCCACCCGCGAACACCGGCAATCCCAGTGCGCCCAACGCGAGCCAGACCAGAACGGTCAGCGTGCCCAAACGCATGCCATACAGCGCACCGATCAGCAGCACTGCAAACGTCTGCATGCTCATCGGTACCGGCACCATCGGCACATCGATGCGTGATGCCAGAATGAGGGCCAGCACGCCGATCACGGCGGCAGCGGCCTGCCAGGCGAACGAGCGATCCTGCAATTGCCAGGTTCGGGTGAGGGTGCTTGGGTTGACTGCACGTGTGTTCATAGTGTCTCGTGTCGGTGAATCGGGTGGTGCAAATGGGTTCGTCGGTGCGCGGTTGTTGCACGCGATGTCCGGCGCGCTTTTTCTTACGCGATTCTACTGGTGCCTGCTGTCAGCAGGTCTGCGCTGTGCTACTTTCACGCCGTAAGTCGATGGCAACGTGATCGGTGGACTGCGTTCGCCATTTCACCAGGCAGTTCGTTTCTGGATGACGCATCTTATGTTTCCCCTACGTTCAATTTCCATGACCATCGTCGGCCTGCTGGTCTCTGCCATTGGTGTGGGTGCCTTGCTCTCACCGGCCACAGTGACCGCCGAATATGGGGCAGGGTGGTTGTATCAACAGTTCGGCATCGCGGGCGTGTCGGGTGCGTTGTTGATCATCGGCATCATCTTCCTGATCTGGGGCTTGCTGGGCATTCGCCGCGCTTTGCTGAAGAGCCGGCGCAACGGCGACATCAACATTACACGCTAGGGCCTTGGGTTGCCGACGCAGATCGGCGGGCTGACGCTTGATCCCTCATCGGTGACGATCTACGATGGTGCGTTGCCGCGAAATTCACCCAGCGGTGCCCGCGCCGACCTGAATGGTGTGCGGCCTTAAAAATAACAGAGGAAGACAAACGCATGCCCGCCGATTCACCTTCGACGCTGATGAGCGCCGACGAAGCCATTACCTCGCGTCGTTCCATCCGAGCCTTTTTGCCGGAAGACGTGCCACGCTCGATGATCGAAGATATTCTCGCGGTGGCCAGCCGTGCGCCTTCGGGGAGCAACATCCAGCCCTGGAAGGTGTATGTCGTGCAGGGGGCGAGCAAAGAAAAGCTCGTCCAGGCACTGACCAACGTTTACGACACACCAGAACTGGCGGCCGAGCAAAAGCCCAACTACACCTACTATCCGAAGAATTGGAAGTCGCCGTTCATCGAGCGTCGGCGCAAGGTGGGCTGGGATCTTTACGAGCTGCTGGGCCTGACGCGCGAGAACAAGGAAGGCATGCGTGTACAGCATGGGAAGAACTATTCCTTCTTTGGTGCGCCGGTCGGGTTGATGTTCACGATTGACGCGACGCTGGAGCAGGGCAGCTGGCTGGATTACGGCATGTTCATTCAATCGGTGATGGTGGCTGCGCGCGCTCGTGG
>JBAZPE010000401.1:0-3454 GCA_041648375.1 Burkholderiaceae bacterium
TCGGACTTATTGTGGACCTCCACCGCACGCGCGAGCCGTCTGGCAGCCAGATTCTCCGGAAAGCGAGTGATGACGTCATTGCTGAGCAACTCAGCCTGTCGCCACTCCTGCAGATCAAGCGCCACATAGCCCTGAGCCACCTCGACATTCAGGTTGCGGGGCGACAAGGTCTCGGCAAGCTTGAGCTCGCGCTCTGCACGTCTCGGTTGATCACGCGCCATCAACACGTCTGCCCGCCCTGCCAGGAGCCCGGAATTGTAGGGAGCTTGTTCGACCAGTTCATCGAAAGCGGCTTGCGCCGCCGGTGTATCGCCCGCTGTCAGCTGGCTTTGCGCGCTGAGCTGGCGGACCTCCAGGTGAAGATCATTGGGCATGCGCGCCTGCTGGCCTTTGTAATAAAGCCAGGGTGCGTATCCACCCTGGGCGAGGGAGACGGTCGTGGCCGCATCGGTGAGCTGGTCACTTTCGGCCTGCGCGTAATAGAGCCCCGTCTCGGTCGCCAGTCGATCTGCCGCATCATCCTTGGCGGCCTGCGGATCTTCTCCCACGCTACGGTAAATTTCTGCAGCCCGCTCGGGCTGACGTACATATAAATACGCACCCGCCACATCATTCAACGCGTAGCGCGGCACGTCGACGCGCTCGTGACGCAAGGACTCATATTCCGCGATGACGTCAGACATGCGCGACAGCACGTAAAGCACATGCAAACGATCGATGCGAGCACGCACGACATCACCCCAGGCCGGCTCACCTAACGCTTGCCACCCTGCTATTTGCCCATCCAGCGTGTCCAGCGCGCGCTGCGCGACGAATAGCCGTTCTCGTTCGTTGCGACTGGGCAAGCCAGACATGCGGACCTGTTCGGCAACTGCGTCTCCTTCGATCCGACGCAGTTGTGCCTCAGTCAGTAATCCTGGTGTTTGGCCTGCCACCCGTAGCGCCGCCTCGGGCATGCGGGCGCGCTGAAGTGCAAACACATAGGCACGCGCCACGTACGCGCGCTTGGGGGCAATGGCATAGGCCAGGTCAGATTCTGCCAGGGCAGCAAAGGGCTGGCCGTCCTGCGCGTAGGCGTAGCTCAGCGCGAGGTGACGATCCGCACTTCGCGGCGTCCGCGCGACCTGCTGACGTCCCAATGCCACGGCCTGCGCGGTTTGTCCCGCGTCGGCCAACACCATGGTTTCGCCCAGCACGAAGGTCTCATCGGCAGGATAGGGTTCGGCCCCCTTGCGATAGACGGCAAGGGCCTGATTCCATTTCTGCTCGTCACGATAAGCGCGAGCAACGGTTGCCAATGCCTCGGCCGGAAGCGGCAGAGAGACGGCCAATGACTCATAGACTTCAGTGACCTCCTCATTGCGCCCAGCCCGTCCGGCGATCACGATCAGATCGATAATGGCGCGCGTATCCTCGCGGTTCATGCTGACACGGTGGCGCAGCATCACCAGGGCCGGGTCGTAGTTGCCGTTGCGTGCTTCGATGATCAACGCATCGTACTGTTCGTCTTGCGCTGCCGCATGCGCGGGCATCGCAGAGAGCATGCCGATGGCCATGGACAGCGACAACATAATGATGGATGTGGGGCGGGTGCGACTAGGGGGTGACCGGTGACTTGCCATACGTGTTTTTTGCGCCGACGTCGATCTGATTGAGGAGAATAAGAACGTGGCTCAAGTATGGGGACCGCGACGCCGACCACTGTTTGCACGACCGTCCGTTTGCTTTGGCTGAACGGAAAACGTCACGCTGGATGTGCGGATGCACACAGCGGCGGCGGTGGCGGAAGAAAATTTCCCGTCGGCAAAAATTTCTGTTAAAGTAGCGTGCTTCGCTAAACGCGAAGACTTGGATGACACGCTTTTGACCACAGCATGTCATCGATCTGATCGAAACGCCAATGGCAACATCGGCTGAATCATCAGTGACTGCAATTCAGTTCATTGCAGCGGGTGCAGGCACCAGGAGAGGTGGCAGAGTGGTCGAATGTACCTGACTCGAAATCAGGCGTACGGTTTTCCCGTACCGTGGGTTCGAATCCCACCCTCTCCGCCAAGAACATCAAGCAGTTAGCAGCACATGACGGCTCCGGAAACGGGGCCGTTTTTGTTTGTGCGGCGAGGGAATGTGTTTGTAGGGTGGGGGAAATGTCGCCCCACACAGCGACTGCCGCCGGCACCCTCACCAGCATCCATCATGAAAGTGGGTGCGACGGCAATCCGCTTGTGTGTAACCAGCCCTGCGCTAAGGCTTGATGTTTGCCTTGCGCGCCACCTCACCCCATTTCTTCACTTCGGCTTGCTGAAACTTGCCCAGCTCAGCAGGCCCAGCACCCGATATCGTCAGACCCAGACCTTCCAGCTGCTTGCGCACTTCAGGCTGCTTCAAGGTCTGGCTCATTGCTGTGTAGAGCTTGTTCACGATCTCATCCGGCGTGCCGGCAGGCGCGAACACCGCTTGCCAGGACAACACCTCAAACCCGGGCAGCCCGAGCTGATCGAGGGGCTTTACATCCGGCAAGGTGGGGTCCACCGTTTTGGAGGTCACGCCCAGCGCGCGTAATCGTCCAGCCTGAATCAACGGAAGGGCCGAGGTGATGTTGTCGAAGATCACATCGACTTCACCGCCCACCAAGCCCTGCAGCGATGGGCTGGAACCCTTGTATGGAACATGCACCATCGTGACGCCAGTCTGACTCATGAACAGCTCACCTGTCAGGTGCTGCGACGTGCCTATGCCAGACGATCCGAAGTTCAGCTTCTTGTCGCTTTTCTTGGCAGCCTCGATCACGTCATTCACGGTTTTGTATGGGCTGTCGGCACGCACCACAAGCACGTTGGGCAGGCTGCCCGTGAGGATGACCGGCTTGAAGGACTTGACAGGGTCATACCCGATATCGGGATAGATGCTCGCGTTGATGGCATGAGAGCTGATGGTGCCCCCGACGATGTTGTAGCCATCCGGGTTGGCACGCGCCACCTTGGCGCTTCCCAGACTCCCGCCCGTGCCACCGATGTTTTCTACAACGATGGTGGTGCCCAGAATCTTGCCTGTGGAGGCACTGTAGATCCGGCCCACCACGTCCGTTGCGCCGCCTGCGGCGAAAGGCACGGTATAGGTGATGGGACGCTGCGGCCAATCGGCCGGGGTGGCTGCGGACGCGTCGAACGACACCCCGGCAGCAGTGATGGCGAAAGAGGAAACGCCGGCAGCGAGCAACAAACGGCGTGTCAATCGTTTAACACTATGCATCTTCATGTCTCCTGATATCATTTTTATGACTTATGGGTGACCTGCCGCTCCATCATAGCGGCATGGCCTTTGCGTTGCAGACACCTTCAGGCGAATGGGTCGGCCGCACATGGACGCGCCCCCTGCCAACAGGAGTAATCATGACGATGACCGTGGCTGATTTGCTTGCCAAAACCCTGGCCGATGCAGGTGTGGAACGCAT
>JBAZPE010000402.1:0-3443 GCA_041648375.1 Burkholderiaceae bacterium
AGCGCATCTTTACGAATATTACGCACCCAAGAATTTCAACTTCTGGTACTTCTTCGGTTCACTGGCCCTTCTGGTGCTGGTACTGCAGATCGTCACCGGCATTTTCCTGGTGATGCACTACAAACCGGACGCCGAGCGCGCGTTTCAGTCGGTCGAATACATCATGCGTGAGGTACCCTGGGGGTGGCTCATCCGCTACATGCACTCGACAGGCGCATCCATGTTCTTCGTGGTTGTCTATCTGCACATGTTGCGCGGCCTGTTCTATGGCTCCTACCGCAAACCGCGTGAACTGGTCTGGATCTTCGGTGTGGGCATTTTCCTCTGTCTGATGGGCGAGGCCTTCTTCGGCTACCTGTTGCCCTGGGGTCAGATGTCGTATTGGGGCGCCCAGGTGATCGTGAACCTGTTTGCCGCCGTGCCGCTGATCGGACCGGAACTCTCGATCTGGATCCGTGGTGACTATGTGGTGTCCGACGCCACGCTGAACAGATTCTTTGCCCTGCACGTCATTGCCATTCCGCTCATTCTGGTTGGCCTGGTTGCGGCCCACCTGGTGGCCCTGCATGAAGTCGGCTCGAACAATCCCGATGGTGTGGACATCAAGAAGTACAAGGACAAGAACGGTCGGCCACTCGATGGCGTGCCTTTTCACCCCTTCTACACCGTGCACGACATCATGGGGGTGGCAGGCTTCCTCATCATCTTTGCCGCCATCGTTTTCTTTGCACCTGAGATGGGCGGGTACTTCCTGGAATACAACAACTTCATTCCGGCCGATTCGCTGAAGACACCCCCGCACATCGCCCCGGTCTGGTATTTCACGCCGTTCTACTCGATGCTGCGGGCCACGACGGATCAGTTCACCTGGGTGCTGGCGGGTGCTGCGGTGCTGGGCGCGCTTTACATTCTGCTGCGCAGCAAGCTGTCGGGCATCCTGCGCATTGCGTTCCCCGTCATCCTCATTCTTGTGGCCATTGGCCTGCGCACGCTCGACGCCAAGTTCTGGGGTGTGGTGGCCATGGGCGGCGCGGTCGTTCTGCTGTTCTTCCTGCCCTGGCTGGATCACAGCCCGGTCAAGTCGATTCGCTACCGTCCAGGCTGGCACAAGGTGTTCTACGGCATCTTCATCGTGAACTTCCTGATTCTCGGTTATCTCGGCACACAGCCGCCTAGCGACGTGTTCAACATCATGTCGCAGGTCGGCACGCTGATTTACATCGGCTTTTTCCTGCTGATGCCCGTGTGGAGCCCCCTGGGCAAGTTCAAACCGGTCCCGGACCGGGTGACCTTCCATCCGCACTGAGCCATCACATCGATAACGGAATAACCATGATCAAGAAGCTCATCGGTGCCGTGGCCCTCATGCTGACGTGTCACGCAGCATTCGCCGCCGAAAGCACCTACCCGCTGGACCGCGCGCCCAATCGTCTGTCGGACATGGCGTCCCTGCAAAATGGCGCCAAGTTGTTCGTCAACCATTGCCTGAACTGTCACAGCGCAGTCTCCCTGCGCTACAACAAGCTGGCCGATCTGGGCCTGACCGACGCACAGATCAAGGAAAACCTGCTGTTCACCACCGACAAGGTGGGCGAACTCATGAAGATCGCCATGACGCCGGCCGACCAGAAGGCGTGGCTGGGCACGGCCACGCCCGATCTGTCTGTGATCGCGCGCGCCAAGTCGATCAACGCAGGCCCCTCGGGCTCGGACTATATCTACACCTATCTGCGCACGTTCTATCGTGACGCGTCACGCCCCACTGGCTGGAACAACCTCGTGTTCCCCAGCGTCGGCATGCCACACGTCATGTGGGCCGATCAAGGGCCGCGCGAGCTCACCACCGTGGCAATGCAGGAAGCACGCAAGGACGGCAAACCCGCAGGCTGGGAACGTGTGACCACCGTGCACGACGCCAACGGCTACACCACGATCAAGCGCGAGCCGGTGGCCAACTACACCGGCCACGCGACGACTGAAAACCGTTTCAAGGCGCTGGACCCGGCCAAGGCGCAAGCCTATGACCGAGACGTGGCCGACCTGACTGCCTTCATGACGTGGATGGCCGAGCCCAACCAGCAACAGCGCAAGACACTGGGTGTATATGTCCTGTTGTTCCTGACGTTGTTCCTGATCATCGCCTGGCGCCTGAACGCCTCGTTCTGGAAGCACGTCCGCTGAGGCGCGCCCGCGCACTGAAAGCGTCCGAATTCGGCTGTTTGACTGCCGGTTTGGCGATGAACCGTCCGGGGGGCTGGCAATTGCCTACCCCGGTCGGTTACCATAGTGTGTTAATCGCCACCCCATTTGGCAATTGAAGCCAGCGTGCGCATGTATGCGCCGTTGGCCTTTCGCATTTCACAAGGGACTTATCCGCCATGATGGTGCTCTACTCCGGAACCACGTGTCCGTACTCGCAGCGTTGCCGCTTTGTCTTGTTCGAAAAGGGCATGGATTTCGAAATCCGCGACATCGACCTCTATAACAAGCCGGAAGATATCGCCCATATGAACCCATATGGCCAGGTGCCCATTCTTGCCGAGCGTGATCTGCTCCTGTACGAATCGAACATCATCAACGAATACATCGACGAGCGCTTCCCGCATCCGCAACTCATGCCGGCTGACCCCGTCATGCGTGCACGCACGCGCCTGTTCTTGAACAACTTCGAAAAAGAGTTGTTCGTGCACGTGTCGGTGCTGGAAGACCGCAACGCCGCCCAGGATCCCAAGCGTCAGGAGCGCGCACGGCTGGCCATTCGCGACCGTCTGTCGCAATTGGCGCCCATGCTGCTGAAGAACAAGTACATGCTGGGTGACGAGTTCTCCATGCTGGACGTGGCCATCGCCCCCTTGCTGTGGCGTCTGGATCACTACGGCATCGAACTGCCCAAGAACGCTGCGCCGCTGCAGAAGTACGCCGAACGCATTTTCTCGCGCCCGGCCTACATCGAAGCGCAAACGCCGGCTGAAAAAGTCATGCGTCGTTGAACGAGGGACGGGTGAACATGGGTGAAATTTCGACAAAACCTTATCTGATCCGTGCGCTGCATGAATGGTGCACGGACAACGGCTACACCCCGTATATCGTGGTGCAGGTCGATGAGCACACCATGGTCCCCCGCGGCCACGTTCAGGAGGGTCAGATCACCCTGAACGTGGGCACCCTGGCCACCAACAACCTGTTGCTGGGCAATGAGTTCATCGAATTCCAGGCCCGCTTCGGCGGCGTGACGGAAAACGTGCTCGTGCACATTGGCGCGGTCAGCGCCATTTATGCACGTGAGACCAGCGCCGGCATGGGGTTCGAGGTTCAGCCTTACGAAGCGTCTGACGAGGCTGGCGCCGTGTCAGGCATCGAAGATGGCAACGCAGCTGTGGCACCATCGGCCACGCCCCTCGCATCGGTCGAGGGTGGCACCGACGACGACAGCTCGAACGAAG
>JBAZPE010000403.1:0-3438 GCA_041648375.1 Burkholderiaceae bacterium
CGCCCAACATATCGCGCGCCATACGGGCGATATCCAGCGACTTGCCGCAGGAGTTGCGCTTGAGCATGGACGTGATTTCCACTGCCGCGGTGCCTTCGTCCTTCATGCGACCCAGGCGCAGGCAAGACTGCAGACCCAGCGTGATTTCCGTCTGCATGTCGGCCAATTTCTTCTGGATCAGCTGATTGGCAGCCAGGGGCTTGCCGAACTGCTTGCGATCCATGGTGTATTGGCGGGCGGTATGCCAGCAGAATTCGGCGGCACCCAGTGCGCCCCATGCAATCCCGTAACGGGCCGAGTTCAGGCAGGTGAACGGGCCTTTCAGTCCGCTCACGTCGGGCAGCATCTGCTCTTCACCGACTTCGACGTTATCCATGACGATTTCGCCTGTGATCGACGCGCGCAGACCGACCTTGCCCTTGATGGCAGGCGCGGACAGACCCTTCATGCCTTTCTCGAGGATGAAACCGCGGATGCGACCGTCGTGCTCGCCACCCGTGCATTTCGCCCACACGACGAACACGTCGGCGATGGGGGAGTTCGAGATCCACATCTTGTTGCCGGTCAGCGCATAGCCATCGGCGGTTTTGCGCGCGCGCGTGTCCATGTTGCCGGGGTCAGAACCGTGGTTGGGTTCGGTCAGACCAAAGCAGCCGATCCACTCGCCACGCGCCAGTTTGGGCAGGTACTTCTGCTTCTGGGCTTCGCTGCCGAAGGTTTCGATCGGCACCATCACCAGTGACGATTGCACGCTCATCATCGAGCGATAGCCCGAGTCCACGCGTTCGACTTCACGTGCGATCAGGCCATAGGACACGTAGTTCAGGCCCGAGCCGCCATACTCGGTGGCGATCGTGGGGCCCAGCAGGCCCAGTTCACCCATTTCCGAGAAAATTTCGACATCGGTGTGCTCATTGCGAAAGGCTTCGAGCACGCGCGGCAGCAGTTTGTCCTGCGAATAGGCGTGGGCCGCATCGCGCACCATGCGTTCTTCGTCGCTGAGCTGATCGTTCAGCAATAGCGGGTCTTGCCAATGAAATGCGGGTGATGACATGCGAATCTCCGTTGCGTTATGACTGTTGGGCGCGCAGTGCGCCCTGGCGAAGTTTTTCCAGCGTCGTGGTCGGGCTGATGGTTTCCGGGTCGATCAGGCAATGCAGAATGGCAGGCTTGCCACTGGCCAGCGCGCGTTCGAAAGCCGGGCCGAAGGCGTCGTGGGTGGTGATGGTCTCGCCATGGCCGCCAAAGGCCCGCGCATAATCGGCAAAATCCGGATTTTTCAGAGCCGTGGCGCTGATTCGTCCAGGGAAATGCTTTTCCTGATGCATGCGTATGGTGCCATACATGCCATTATCGATCAGCACCACAATAATGGGCAGATCGTATTGCACCGCCGTAGCGAATTCCTGGCCGTGCATCATGAAGCAGCCGTCGCCCGCGAAGCACACCACGGTCTTGTCCGGCGAGATGCGTTTGGCGCCCACTGCCGCCGGCAGCCCATAGCCCATGGACCCTGATGTCGGCGCAAGCTGCGTGCCGAAACGGGTGAAGCGATGAAAGCGGTGCAGCCAGGTGGCGTAGTTGCCTGCGCCGTTGGTCATGATTGCGTCGGCGGGCAGCGTGCGTTCCAGGTAGGCCATCACTTGCCCGAGCTGTAGGGTGCCCGGGGTCTGGATCGCGTCAGGGGTGCTCCAGGCCAGATAGCTCTGGCGCAGCGTGTTCAACAGCGCTTTCCAGGGCGATTCGGCAGGTGCTGCGAGTGCAGCGGCAGCCTGCGCAAAGCGTGCGGGCGTCGCATTGATGGCGACACTGGCACGATAGACACGATTCAGTTCGCTGGGGTCGGGATGCACGTGCACCAGATCCTGCGCAGGCAGGGGAATATCGAGCAGGGTGTAGGACTGGCTCGGGATTTCCGACATTCGGCCTCCCACCAGCAGCACCAGGTCCGACTGGGCGATATGGCCAATCAGGTCGGGATTGCCGCCCAGGCCAACATCGCCGATGAAGCAGGGATGATCGGCGGGAAACAGCATCTGGCGGCGAAACGACACGGCCACGGGCAACTGGAAGCGCTGCGCAAAATCGGCGAAGGCCTGCACGGTGCGAGCCGTCCAGCGGCTGCCGCCCAGAATGGCCACTGGTGAACGTGCGCCGGCGAGCTTGGCGGCCAGTTCGGCCATGGCTTCAGGCGCAGGCGGGCCGTCGATTTGAACGTAATGAGGCGCATCGGCCACGTTGGCACGCTCCATCAGCATGTCTTCAGGCAGGGCGATCACGACCGGTCCCGGGCGACCCGAGGTCGCGATATGGAAGGCGCGCGACAGAATTTCCGGAATGCGCTCGACCTGATCGATCTCGGTCACCCACTTGGCCTGCGTACCGAACACAGCCCGATAGTCCATTTCCTGAAACGCTTCGCGCTCGCGCATGCCGCGTTCGATCTGGCCTACGAACATGATCAGGGGCGTGGAATCCTGCTGGGCGATGTGGATGCCGGCCAGCGCGTTCGAGGCGCCGGGCCCGCGCGTAACCATGCAGATGCCGGGTTCGCCCGTCAATTTGCCGTGCGCGTCGGCCATCATGGCCGCGCCCCCCTCCTGGCGGCATACCGTGATCTCGATGCCCGCATCGTGCAGCCCGTCGAGCACGGCGAGATAGCTCTCGCCCGGCACGCAGAACACATGCTTCACGCCATGCGCCCGCAATTGATCCACGAGGATGTGTCCGCCGATGCGACCCTGGCGTTGGGTGTTTGTCTCACTCATGCATGTCCCCTTTTTCTAGTGTCGGGATACTGCTTTGAAATACCGCGCGCAAGATCGATCAGCGAAAGACCACGGTTTTGTGGCCGTTGCGCAGAATGCGATGTTCGACGTGGCTGCGTACGGCGCGTGCAAGCACCTGCGATTCGACGTCGCTGCCCACCTGGGTGAGGGTCTGCGCCGACATCGCGTGGTCCACGCGCTCGATGTCCTGCTCGATGATGGGACCTTCATCCAGATCTTCAGTCACATAGTGGGCGGTCGCACCGATGATCTTCACGCCACGCTGGTGGGCCTGATGATAGGGGCGTGCGCCCTTGAAGCTGGGCAGAAAGCTGTGATGAATATTGATGGCGCGACCGGCCAGTGCGCGGCACAGGTTGGGCGAGAGAATCTGCATGTAGCGCGCGAGCACCACGAGGTCGACGTTTTCCTGTTCGACCAGATCGATGATCGCCTGCTCCTGCTGGTCGCGCGTCTCGGGTGTGACGGGCAGGTAATGAAACGCAATGCCATAGGACTGGGCCAGGGCGGCGTAATCATTGTGATTGGAGACAATGCCCACGATGTCAGCGGCCAGCAGGCCGCTGCGCACACGGAACAGCAGGTCGTTCAAGCAATGGCCCTGTTTGCTGACCAGCACCAGCAGACGCGGGCGCCTGCGTGCATCGTG
>JBAZPE010000404.1:0-3436 GCA_041648375.1 Burkholderiaceae bacterium
TTATGTTGGCAACAATGATAGCCATGCAAAGAATTTATCGATCTACGAAGCACCGAACAAAGGTCTACGACTTACCCCGTTTTACGACTTGATGTGCACACGTGTATATCCGGGCTTGGCAAAGCATTTCGCGCTGTCCATTGGAGGTGAAACTCAGCCTGGAAAGATCACACAGGCACACATCGTCTCGATGGCAGGCGAACTTGGCATGCGGCCGAAATTCCTGATTGACCTGGCCGCTGACCTTGCGACCCGCCTGCCCAAGGCGCTGCATAATGCGATTGCGGCCGTACATCCCAGCCTGCCACAACGCTCGCGCGTGCTAGCAGGTCGACTCGGCCAGTTCGTGCTCTCCACGACGAGCAAGACGGCGGCGCGCATCGCTGGCTGATCAGAAGCAGGCCCGCAACGTCAGTCGAAAAGGGAATGCCGCCCAAGCAGTGCAGCTCCCCGCTCAATGAGGCAGCCGTGGCAGCAGGGCTACCACCGGCGTGCTGCTCAACAATCACTTGCCGCTGTTCGACTTCTCAAAGCTCGTGAACAGATTGCGATAGTCCGGGATGTGATTCGAGAACAGGGTTCCCAGACCTTCCACATCATTTCTCCAGTCGCGATGCAGTTCACATGCCGCACCAAACCACGTCATCAACTGTGCACCCGCCTGCGTCATGCGCTGCCAGGCGGCGTCTCGCGTCATTTCATTGAATGTTCCCGATGCGTCGGTGATCACAAACACCTCGAATCCCTCTTCCAAAGCCGACAGCGCCGGAAACGCCACGCAAACCTCAGTTACCACACCCGCAATGATCAACTGTTTCTTGCCGGTGGCCTTGATGGCCTTGACGAAATCTTCGTTGTCCCAGGCATTGATCTGTCCGGGGCGTGCAATGTAAGGGGCATCAGGGAACTGGGCTTTCAGTTCAGGCACCAGCGGACCGTTGGGCCCCTCTTCGAAGCTGGTGGTCAGAATCGTCGGCAGCTTGAAGTAGGTTGCCATGTCGGCCAGCGCCAAGACGTTGTTCTTGAACTTATCGGGATCAATGTCACGAACCAGGGAGAGCAACCCGGCTTGATGATCGACCAGAAGAACGACGGCGTTGTCTTTGTCCAGGCGGTTGTAGGCGTAGGTCATGATGTATCTCGCTTATTAATTGAATGGTTGTCTTAAGAAACGTGCTCGTGCGGTGGGTGTGCCTGCCATGCGGTACTGCGGTCTCTTGCTGCTGCGTTCCGTCCATGTGTTGAACTATAAATCTGGAACAATGAAACGGATAGACCGTAATATTCGTCAACAGCGTCCTATTTGAAGAACGATAAATGCGTGACTTGAACGATCTTTATTATTTTGTGCAGGTGGTGGACCACAACGGTTTCGCGCCTGCAGGCCGGGCGCTTGGCGTACCCAAGTCCAAACTCAGCCGACGTGTCGCACTACTGGAAGAACGCCTGAACACACGACTGCTGCAGCGTTCTTCACGCCGGTTTGCCGTCACGGAAATCGGGCAGCGCTACTACACCCACTGCAAGGCCATGCTGGTGCAGGCCGAATCGGCAGACGAGGTCATCGCCATGACGCACGCCGAGCCGCGTGGCATCGTGCGCATGACCTGCCCGGTTGCCCTGCTCGACGGACGCGTGGGCGACATGATTGCCGCCTTTATGGTGTGCCATCCGCTGGTGCAGATTCATGTCGAGGAAACGAACCGCCGCGTCGACGTGCTGGCCGAAGGCATCGACATTGCCATCCGCGTGCGTCCTCCTCCGCTGGAAGACACCGATCTGGTGATGCGCGTGTATTCGGATCGGGGGCAGTGTCTGGTCGCCAGCCCCGGCCTGCTTGAAACGTTAGGCGTGCCGAGCTGTCCGGCCGAACTGACACGGTTTCCCAGTCTGGAACTGGGTGCGCCGGAAAACAGCCACGTCTGGAATCTGCTCGGGCCCGACGGTGCGCACGCCTCCATTGCACACGTGCCCAGGCTGGTCACCCGCGCCATGCCCGCGCTGCGCGCAGCGGCCATGGCGGGCGTCGGCGTGGTGCAGCTTCCGAAAATGATGATCACCCGTCAACTTGCCGATGGCACCTTGATCGAGGTGCTACCTGGCTGGGCGCCACGGCGAGAAATCGTTCATGCCGTGTTCGCATCGCGCCGCGGGCTGTTGCCTTCCGTGCGTACGTTGATCGACTTCATGGGCGAGCAGTTCAAGGCACTGGAAGAAGACTGATTGCCCGGGCGCCGGCAGGGGCGCGGGCACAGGAACCCCCACGCATGCGTCACTCGCCGGCCCGGCCGAACTGTTCTGCGTAATGGCGCCGGATAGCCGCGAGCTGGGCACGCTGCCGACGGCGATGTGCCACAGTGAGCAGCACGGCGCCCAGGGCAAGCAGGGTCAACAGCAACCACGCCGCCACGGGAGCGAGCTTCATCCATGCCGGCAGGGGACGCACGCGGGTGTCGACCACCACCTGCTGCGGTGGGCCGGCCTGAACCGATCGCACCGCCCCATTGAAATGAACCAGATGCGCACCAGACGCTTCGAGCGCCTGTGCCACGCGCAGCATGCGCAGGCGGGGCGATTGATCGCCGACAGCGAGCATCGACGCCTGATCGCGGGCGTCGGGCAGGATCTTCTCGCCGTAATAACTGGCCAGTGGCTGCGGTGTCTCACTGGTCAACCTGCGTGTGCCGGCCGCGTGGCGGGCCTGCGCAGCAGCGATACCGGCCTCCATGACAGGGTCGAGCTGGCTTGAAGCCAGCAGAAACCCGGCTTGTGCAAGCTTTTGCGAGGTTGCGGCGTCCAGAATCAGCGCATCGGGTACCTGGCGCGCGCCCCGTGCAGCGGGGGCGGATTGAGCCTGCACCAGCACGTCACGCGCTTCGCACGCACTGTCACCGCACAGGGTCGCCAATGCCTGCGTCATGTTGGCCACGCCCTGCAGCGTCCAGCGCTGGCTGCTGCCCTGACCCGCCAGGCGCCAGTATTCGCGTACTTCTTCAGGCGTCGCATTGCGGCGCGTCTGCAGCATGAGTTCAAGTGCGAGGCTGACGTCCACGGCCGTCTGTTGCGATGCCGTCAACGCCGGCATCGCGGGCTTGCCGGGTGGCAGATCCAACGCCACTTCGCGGCAGTCGTGCATCACGGCCCGCACCCCCACCACACGTGAACCGGCAGGCAGCCACGCACAGTCGCCCATGACGGCGGTCAGGGTGAGTTCGTCGCCAACCTGCGGTTGCCAGGCGTTGAACGACTGTTCTCCTTCGATCCGCACCAGGCGGTGTCCATCCAGCGCATCGCGCGCGGCATCCAGGCGCGCACCCAATGGCGCATAGAAGAACAGGCTGGCGATGGTCAGCACCACCAGTGCCCCGGCGATCACCGCAGTGGGCTGCCAAGGGCGATGCATAAAACGCAGGGTTTCCTCATCCAGGGAAAGCCG
>JBAZPE010000405.1:0-3424 GCA_041648375.1 Burkholderiaceae bacterium
GCTTTTTCGCCCGCACCGCGCATCACGACACAACGCACGTCGTCATCCTTGGAGAGGTCGATGAAAGCCGTGCCGAGGTCGCGCCACACATCGATGGTGAACGCATTGAGTTTCTCGGGCCGGTTGAACGTAATGGTGACGATGGCACCGTTACGATCAATCAATAGGTGTGTGTTGTCTACCTGGGTAGTCATAGGGGTCTCCGGTTGCGTGAGCGGTCAGGGCTTGCTCAGGTTGAGATCGGCAGTGATGCCCTGGTATTTCTTGTGCTCTGAGGTGAGGAAGGTGGCGAATGCCTGCGGATCTTTAGGACCCCCGCCCAGCGTCATGCCCTGATCGGCAAGCTTGGACGCCACGCCGGGATCGCGCAGCGTCGCTCCGATGGCCTGGTCCAGCCGTTTCAGGGTGGCGGCGGGAATCTTGGCGGGCCCCAGCACCGCATACCATTGCTCCACATCCATGCCCTTGACGCCTGCCTCGGCCAGGGTAGGCACATTGGGCAAACGGTCCGAGCGCGCCTGGCTGGTCACGGCAAGCGCTCGCAGCTTGCCGCTATTGATTTGGCCGATGACGCTGGGAAGGGTGTCGAAGTTCATGTCAACCTGGCCGCCCAGCAGGTCAGCAATCGCCTGACCGCTGCCTTTATAGGGGACGTGCTCCATCTTCGTGCCGGTGATCTGCGAGAAACGCGCGGCGCTCAAGTGCTGTGGGCTACCCATTCCAGAGGACGCGTAAGTGAACACCCCGGGCTTGGCCTTGACCTGTTCCAGCAACTGGGCGAGCGTGGTGACGTCGTTTTTGGTGGGATTGACCACCAGCACATTAGGCACTGTTCCGATGAACGTGACGGCGGTAAATCCATTGACCGGATCAAAGGAGGTCGGAAGCAAATAGGGCGCAGCCACGGTGGACTGCATGTTGGCCAGCAGCAGGGTGTAGCCGTCCGGATCGGATTTCGACACGCTATCGGCTGCAATCAGGCCCGAGGCGCCGGGTTTGTTTTCCACGACGACTTGCTGTCCCAGTTCCTCACTGAGTTTTTGCGCAATCAGTCGCGCCGAGACATCGGTGCCCCCGCCTGGCACGAATCCCACGATCAGCCGGATGGGCTTATTGGGGAAGGGGTCGGCAGCGTGCACCGCTGCGACCTGTGCGACCGATAGGGCTACCCCGCCCAGCCATTTCCATACAGTATTCTTGCGCATTACCCGTCTCCGTGTTTTTTTGTTTTCGGGCCCTTTACCCGATGTATGCCGTCGCGGGAAAGCGACGTACACTTTATTGGTATTTAGTATTTGGTATACCAGATGCCAAACTAGCTTCATTTTTAGCGGTGCGCACCTATGGATTTCCCTAATTACTCCCTTGGCATCGAGTCGTCGTCGACGGTGGATCCCCTGGCCATCGACCATCCGACCCTCGCTGCGGTGGTCGCTGCCAGGCTTCGTCAGCTCATTACCGATGGCACGCTCAGCCCGGGAACCGTATTGAACGAGCGCGATCTGTGCGAGCGCCTGCGGGTGTCACGCACGCCGTTGCGCGAAGCCTATCGAGTGCTCAGCGCCGACGGGCTGGTCAGCATTCAGCCCAAGCGGGGTGCCGTGGTCATCGAACACTCGGCTGCCGATATTGCCAATATCTTCGATGTGCTGGCCGTATTGGAAGGCCTATCGATTCGGCAGGCGGTCGAGCGGGCACTGGATAGCGAGCTCGCGGCGATCGCCGAGCTGCACGAGCGCATGCTGGCCAAGACGCGCGAAGGCGACATTCGAGCCTATTTCGCCGCCAGCATGGGCACGCATATCGCCATCAATCGCGCCGCGCATAACCCTGCGCTGACCGCGACCTACGATCGCCTGAATCTGCAGGTGCAGGCCCTGCGCTACAAGTCCAACCTGGACCGCAAGGAGTGGGAGGCGGGCGTGGCCGACCACGAAAGGTTCGTCGCCGCGCTGATGGCACGCGATGCGGACGCGGCCGAGCAGGCCATCCGTGAACATCTGGTCAGCAAGAAGTCCTTCCACGTGGCGAAGTCCACAGAAACGTGATCACGTCACACATGACCGGGAAGTGCCGACTTTCGTTATTCTCTATTGATGTTTAATATCCGATAGTGCAACTTATCTCGCGAGGACACACCCATGCCTAAAGAAATCATCCACACCGACGCCGCGCCCGCCGCAGTTGGTCCCTATTCGCAGGCCGTGGTGGCGCCGTCAGGCAAGACCATCTATCTGTCGGGTCAGATCGGCCTCGAACCCGCCACGGGTGAGCTGGTCTCGGAAAACTTCGATGCGCAGGTGCGCCAGGCGTTCGATAATCTTGCCGCCGTGGTCCAGGCAGCGGGTGGCACGCTGGAGAGCATCGTCAAGCTCACCCTGTTCCTGACAGACCTGTCCAAATTCACTTCGGCCAATGCGGTCATGAGCGAAGTCATTCCTCAGCCGTTTCCGGCACGTTCCACCGTGGGTGTCTCCAGCCTGCCCAAGGGCGCGCAGTTCGAGGTCGAAGCCATTATCGTGGTCTGAACCACACACGCAACAGGCGGACCATGTCAGCGTCAACGGTCGCCACCCGGGCACGCGCTGCCGCCCCTGCCAAAGCGGGGGACGGTGCAGCGCGCAAGCGCGCCGTGCCCGCAGCCAGTGACATCGAAAAAAAGCTGCATCGCCTGGGGCTGGTGGAGGTGGAGGACTTTGTCCTGCATCTGCCCATCCGGTATGAGGACGAGACGCGCGTTACGCCCATTGCCCATTTGCAGCCCGGCACGCAAGCCATGGTGCAGGGCGAGATCACGCATGCCGAAGTCGCCTACCGCCCGCGTCGCCACCTGACGGCGAAGTTGGTCGACGACTCGGGCGAACTGCAGTTGCGCTGGCTGAACTTCTACCCCAGCCAACACAAGCAACTGCTCTCGGGCAAGCCCTTGCGTGCGCACGGTGAGGTGCGCGGTGGAATCTTCGGGCGGGAAATGATCCATCCGCGCATGACAGCGGCCGATCGTCCCCTGTCTGAAGCGCTCACCCCCGTCTATCCCACCACCGATGGCCTGGCGCAGCCGGCTTTGCGCCGCGCCATCCTGCAGGCGCTCGCGCGGGCCGATCTGCGCGATACCCTGACCGAGGACGTGCGCCAGCAGGAACATCTCATTTCTTTCGAGCAGGCGGTGCGCGTGCTGCATGCGCCCGCAGCATCGGTCATGACGAGCGCCCTGATCGAGCGCACGCATCCGGCCTGGGTGCGGATGAAGTTCGACGAATTGCTGGCGCAGCAGTTATCGCTTGCGGCGGCGCGTGCCGCACGCCTGCAAAAAACCGCACGCCCGCTGGCGCGCACGAAAAAGAAAAACAGTCTGGTCCAGCGCCTCTCGGCCGCCTTGCCGTTCAGGCTGACCGACGCGCAGCATCGTGTGGTCGCCGAGATC
>JBAZPE010000406.1:0-3417 GCA_041648375.1 Burkholderiaceae bacterium
GAGCGGCCTGGACATTCTTCGTCAGATCCGCGCCGAAGGCAATCAGGTGCCCGTGCTTATCCTCACAGCCCGTGATGGTCTGGACGATCGTGTGGCGGGACTGGACGCAGGCGCAGATGATTACGTCACCAAGCCGTTTGATCTGCCAGAGCTGGCCGCACGCGTACGCGTGTTTGCGCGGCGTCGTACGGGTCAAGTGCAGCCTTTGATCGAAGTCGGCCCGCTGGTCTTTGACACCATCGGGCGCGAAGTGCGCGTGAGCGGCAACCGTTTGAATCTTTCTGTGCGTGAGCTTTCTGTTCTGGAAATGCTCATGGCACGGGTCGGACGCGTGGTCACCAAGCGCCAGATCGTGAATTCCTTGTCTGCCTGGGATGCCGACTTCAGCGAGAACGCTGTCGAAGTCTATGTGTACCGGCTGCGCAAGCGCCTGGAGGGCACTGGTGCCACCATCCAGACCGTGCGCGGTTTCGGCTACATGCTTGAAGTGGACGCCGCTTGAGCAAACGGCCCAGACCGCTTACGACGGCCCGGTTCCTGTCCGCAGGTTCGCTGGGCCGATACCTTGTTGTCCATTTGCTGCCCGCCATTTTCCTGCTGGTTCTGCTCGACCTGTCTGCCACCTGGGTCTTGACGCACAAGCTGGATATGGACGCCTGGATGCTGGAAGATTTCTTCTGGTTCATGGTGGGCGGTCAGGTGTTGCTTATCGGCCTGTTTGCCTGGCTGGTCGTGCGTGGCGTGCGTGCGGGCCTGATGTCGGTGAACCGACTGGCCGAGGAGATCAGGCAGCGTTCGATCGAGGACATGCAGCCGCTCGATATTGCCGGCGTGCCTACCGAAATTCAGCCGTTGATCACGCATACGAACGATCTGCTGGCTCGCCTGGATGATGCCATCGTGGCGCAACGCCGGTTCGTCGGCCATGCCGCACACCAGTTGCGCACGCCCCTGGCCGGCCTGAAGCTGGAATCCGAGCTCATGCTGGCTCGACCGCTGCCCGACGATGTGCGCGCCCGAGCCGAGCGCATCAAGGCCGCCAGCGATCGCATGATACGACTGGGGCAGCAGTTGCTGGTGTTGGCGCGTGCCGATCCCAACGCACGTCCTCAAGACAGTTTTGTCCGCATCGATCTGTGTGAATGGGTGCGGGTATCGGGTGCCGAATGGATTCCTGGCACACGCGCTGCGCAGGTCGAGATCGATTTGTCGGCACCGGACGATGCGGTGTGGATCGATGCCGATCCGCTGTTGATGGATGAGTTGCTCGGCAATCTGATCGACAACGCGCTCAAGTACGGTGCGCGGCCCGGCAAGATCAGTTTGAGCGTATCGCCCAACCCGCCGTCATTGACTGTGGAGGACGATGGCCCGGGCATCAGTGCGGAACAGTGCGAGCGGGTGTTCGAAGCGTTCTATCGGGCGCCAGAGGCCACGGCAGGCGGCTCGGGTCTGGGATTGGCCATCGTGCGTGAGATTGCGCACGCGCACGGGGCAGGGTGGAAGTTGACCAGTCGGCCTGAATTCGCAGGCACCCGCATCACCATCGTGTTCCCAGGGCCCCGTAAGGGTGCCCGTCTGTCCAGGCAGGACGGACGGGCGCTGCTCGACGCGAAGGTGTGACTCAGACCTGACCGAGCAGCAGGAACTCCATCAAGGCTTTCTGCACATGCAGTCGGTTCTCGGCTTCGTCCCAGACGACGCTTTGCGGGCCATCAATGACTTCACCGGTGACTTCTTCGCCACGATGTGCCGGCAGGCAATGCATGAAGATCGCCTGATCGTCGGCCACCGCCATCATGTCGGTATCCACGCACCAGTCGCTGAAGGCGCGCCGACGCGCTTCGTTTTCGTCTTCATATCCCATGCTGGTCCAGACATCGGTGGTCACCAGATGCGCGCCTTCGCACGCCTTCATGGGGTCATCGAACTGCTTCAATACGCCTGACTGAACCGCACCGATGCGCGCAGGATCGAGTTTGTAGCCTGCGGGGGAGGAGACATGCAGCGTGAATCCAAGCATTTCGGCAGCCTGCAGCCAGGTGTAGGCCATGTTGTTCGCATCGCCGATCCACGCGATGACCTTGCCCTCGACGGGCCCGCGATGCTCGATGAAGGTGAAGATATCGGCCAGGATCTGGCAGGGGTGGAATTCGTTGGTCAGCCCATTGATGACAGGCACGCGCGAGTGCGCGGCGAAGCGTTCGATACGCGTTTGTTCGAACGTTCTGATCATCACGATGTCTACCATTCTGGACACCACGCGCGAGGTATCTTCGATGGGTTCGGAACGCCCGAGTTGAGAATCGTTGGTGGTCAGATGGATGACGGATCCACCCAGCTGGTACATGCCGGCCTCGAACGACACGCGTGTGCGCGTACTGGCCTTCTCGAAGACCATGGCCAGCGTGCGGTCATGCAGTGTCAGGTGCGGCTCATAACGCTTGAACTTGTCCTTGATCAGTTGTGCGCGTGCAAGCACGTACTTCAATTCCTGGGTCGTCAGGTCCCGCATTTGCAGGAAGTGGCGCAAGGGGCCGGTCTTGGGCGTAGGTGGTGTCATGGGTCGAGGATCACGTCTAAAAGGTCAATCATATACAATCCGCGGCGCAGGTCGCAGTTTTGACGCGGCACGTTTATTGGGCAGGTGCCGAGTGCACGCAACCGGATCACTATGACAAGTGGCGTTAAACAATTCATTATTCAGGGCGTGACGCTTGAAGGCTCGCGCTTTCGTCCCAGTGACTGGGCAGAGCGTCTGGCTGGCGTCATGGCGCAATTCCGTCCACCAGGTTCGGCCCGCAGCCATCTGACTTACTCGCCCTATGTGCTGCCGTTGGTCATCGATGGCGTCAGAGGCATTGTGGTCGATGAACGCTTGCGCGATCTCGAGCCGCTAGCCTGGAAGTTCGTGGTCGATTTTGCCACGGATAATCATTTGAAGACCGAAACGCGCGAAGGCTGATGTCTTCGCTTGCAGCGCCGACGGCACGCGTGACCGTTCAGTCTGCTCACCACCAGGGGAGAATCTTCCCGATGGAAGCGCTTCCCCTGGCGATGACAGCGTGAGCAGATGTGATCAGGCGATGGGCGTGATGACCTTGCCCGTCTTGAAAAACGCCTCGATATTCTGCATCAGCATGTTTTCCATATCCATGCGCGTCTCGTTCGTCGCACTGCCGATGTGCGGCAATACCACCACCTGATCGTTGCTGGACAGCGCCTGAGGCACCTTGGGCTCGTGCTCGAACACATCCAGCCCGGCCCCACCGACCAGGCCCTGTTCCAGCAATTCCACCAGCGCTTGTTCGTCGATGACCGTACCACGGGCGATGTTCACCACAATCCCTTTGGGCCCCAGAGCCTGCAGCACCTCGCGCGACACCAGGTGGTGGGTGGAGGGCCCACCTACCGTGG
>JBAZPE010000407.1:0-3413 GCA_041648375.1 Burkholderiaceae bacterium
ACGAAGCCGCACTGGCCAAATAAGCCTCTGGCGCATGGGGCGCGCTGCGCCCACGTTAAAAGAACGCGACACCGGATAAACCCGGTTTCGCGTTCTTGTGCTTTCAGAGTATTCTTACGCCGCTGTCCAAGCATATGCGGGAGAGAACGATCGGCAGCCTTGCCGCATCGTCACCGAAGGCGCAATTCGCCCGGAATCGCTCAGGTATCCCATACCGCACATGCCTTGTCACGCTGGTGACAGACAGCACTCTGGAGAGCGTCGACCGCCCTGTGCGGATGCGACCGCCGAAGGTGCAAACCCGGTTTGGACAACGGGGCAACTCTCAGGCAAACGGACAGAGGGGCGGATTTTCCTGACGTGCCCTATGGCCGTCGATTTCCGTTTCCCTGGAGTCCGCATGTCCGCCACACTCAAGCACACCCCCCTTGCCGCCGCTCATATCGAAGCTGGCGCACGCATGGTCGATTTCGGGGGCTGGGAAATGCCGCTGGCCTACGGGTCGCAACTGGAAGAGCACCACACGGTGCGCCAGGATGCCGGCATGTTCGACGTCTCCCACATGCAGAACGTGGATGTGACCGGTCAGGGCGCACGCGCGTATCTGCGCCGTCTGGTGGCCAACGATGTCGATAAGCTGACCCACAGCGGTCGTGCGCTTTATTCCTGCATGCTCAACCCGCAGGGCGGCGTGATCGACGACCTCATCATCTATTTCTTTGCAGAAGACCGCTGGCGTGTGGTGGTCAATGCCGGCACGGCACCCAAGGATATCGCCTGGATGCGTCGGGTGGCTCAGGCGGGCAGCGACGAGGTGACCATCACGCCGCGTGAAGACCTGGCCATGATCGCCGTGCAGGGCCCGCAGGCCCGCGCCAAGGTGTGGGCAGCGCGCCCCGCATGGCAGGCCGCCAGCGAGGCACTCGAGCCCTTCAACGCCGCAGACATCGGCGACGACGTGCTGGTGGCACGCACCGGTTACACGGGTGAAGACGGATTCGAATTGGTCGTGCCTGCGGCACAGGTGACCGAGCTGTGGCGCGATCTGCACGCCGCCGGTGTACGCCCCTGCGGTCTGGGCGCACGTGACACGCTGCGTCTGGAAGCCGGCATGAATCTTTATGGCCAGGACATGGACGAGCTGACCTTTCCGGCCGAAGCGGGCCTGTCCTGGACGGTCAGCCTGAAGGACCCTGCACGTGCGTTCATCGGTCGCGCAGCGCTCACCGAATTTGCCGTGCCCACGGCTTTTGTCGGACTCAAACTGAACGAGCGTGGCGTCATGCGCGCGCACATGACGGTCCACACGGCGCTGGGGACGGGCGAGACCACCAGCGGCACGATGTCGCCCACACTGGGTGTGTCCGTCGCCTTTGCCCGGGTGCCCAAGGGCGTGCAGGCAGGCGACCGTGTCGAAATCGACATTCGCGGCAAGCGCGTGCCCGCCACCGTGTGTAAATTACCTTTCGTGCGTCACGGCAAAGCCGTCGTCGCCTGACTTCCACCCCGGGCGGGTGCGCCAATGTCGCCCGCCTCAATCATCGAATGATGGAGCCCCTCATGAGTCTGCCCACCGATCGTCAGTACACCTCCACCCACGAATGGATCAAAGCCGAAGGCGACGTGCTTGTCGTCGGTATCAGCAATCCCGCGCAAGAACAGTTGGGCGACCTCGTGTTCGTGGGTGACGTCAATGTCGGCGCCGTGCTCAAGCAAGGTGCCACGGCAGGCGTGGTCGAGTCGGTCAAGGCCGCCTCCGACATCTATGCGCCGGTCGATGGCGAGATCGTCGCCTTCAACGACGCCCTGCAAGACAACCCCAATCTGATCAACGACTCGGCCTACGACGCGTGGATCTTCAAGATCAAGCCCGCCACGGCAGGCACGCCCCAAGGCCTGCTCGATGCCGCCGGTTATCAGCAGGTCGTTGACGCCGGCTGATTCCGTCCGGTAGCCCTTTCCCTTTTTGTGATCGCCCCATGCCACGCGCCCTAGATACCCATTCCGACTTCATCGGCCGTCATATCGGCCCGTCAGACGACGACCTGCAACCCATGCTGGCGGCGGTCGGCGTCGGCTCGCTCGACGCTTTGATAGACGAAGTGGTGCCGCCACGGATTCGCCAGACAGACCCGCTGCAACTGCCGGCTGCCCGCAGCGAAACCGATGTGCTGGCGGAACTTGCGCGCGTGGCGTCACGCAACAAGGTCTATCGCAGCTACATCGGGCAGGGCTATTACGGCACGACCGTGCCGAACGTTATTCTGCGCAATGTGCTGGAGAACCCCGCCTGGTACACGGCGTACACACCTTATCAACCCGAGATTTCGCAGGGTCGTCTGGAGGCGTTGCTGAATTTCCAGACCATGGTCACCGACCTGACCGGTCTGGACATCGCCAACGCGTCCCTGCTGGATGAAGGTACGGCTGCTGCCGAAGCCATGGGGCTGGCACGCCGCGGTTCGCGCGTCGCAAGCTCGGTGTTCTTTATTTCGCACCACGTGCATCCGCAAACCATCGAGGTCATCCGCACCCGTGCGCAAGGCATGGCGCTGGAGGTCGTGGTCGGCGACGAAACACAAGGCCTGCCCGAGTGCTTTGGCGTGTTGCTGCAGTATCCACACAGCCTGGGTGGCGTGGCCGACTATCGTGCCGTGGCGCAAGCCGCGCACGATCAGGGCGCGGTCGTGGCGTGTGCCACCGATCTGCTGGCCCTGGCGCTGCTCGCCCCCCCGGGCGAGTGGGGTGCCGATATCGCCATCGGTTCGGCGCAGCGCTTTGGCGTGCCGTTTGGGTTTGGTGGCCCGCATGCGGGCTTCATGGCATGCAAGGACAGTTTCAAGCGCAATCTCCCCGGGCGTCTGGTGGGTGTCTCGCGCGATGCGCAGGGCAACGTGGCCATGCGCCTGGCGCTGCAGACGCGCGAGCAGCACATCCGTCGCGAGAAGGCGACGTCAAACATCTGCACGGCACAGGTGCTGCTGGCCGTGATGGCAGGCATGTATGCCGTGTGGCACGGCCCGCGTGGCATCGACCGCATCGCCCGTCGCGTGCACCATTACACCACCGTGCTGCGCGACGGTCTGCTCGCCCTGCAGGTGAAGGTCGTCAATGACACCTTCTTCGACACGCTGTTGCTGGAAACGGGAAGCGTCACGCCGGCGATGGTGGAGGCCGCCCACTGCGAACACATCAACCTGCGTCGCGTCGATGGCGCCCGCCTGGCCGTGTCGCTGGACGAGACGGTCACCGCGGCCGATCTGCAGGCATTGCTCAACGTGTTCTCATCGGGCTTCGGCAAGGACGATGTTGTGCTCGACCCGGCGCGCCTGGCGAGTGCCGACGCATCGGCCAGCGGCATCCCGCAGGCCTGCGTGCGTCTCAGCCCGATTCTGTCGCATCCGATTTTCTCC
>JBAZPE010000408.1:0-3410 GCA_041648375.1 Burkholderiaceae bacterium
CATCTGGTACGCGGAGAGAATGACGAGGTCGGCAGGTTGATCGACCTCCCGGCCCTGCGCGTCGATATAGGTCACACCGACCGCTTTCTTTCCTGTTGAATCAAGATTGACCTTGATGACCTGCGACCGCGTGCGCAACTCGAAGTTAGGTTTCTTCAGCAACACCGGCAGGATCGTCGTTTGCGGCGAAGCCTTCGAGTACATGTAGCACCCGTAGTTTTCGCAGAAACCGCAGAAGTTACAGGGCCCCAGACGCACGCCGTAGGGGTTGGTATAGGGTGCCGACGCATTGGCGGCGGGTGCGGGATAGGGATTGAATCCGACTTCGCGTGCTGCTTTACCGAACAGTTCCGCACCCAACGTGGTGGCCAGGGGTGGCAGCGGAAACTCCTTGCTGCGATGCCCCTCCAACGGGTTACCGCCTTCGACAATTTTTCCGTTCAGATTGCCGGCTTTGCCCGATGTGCCGCACACGTATTCGAACTTGCTGAAATACGGCTCCAGCTCGTCATAGGTCACGCCAAAATCCTGAATCGTCATGCCCTCAGGAATGAACCCTTTGCCATAGCGTGTTTCATAGCGCGTACGCAGTTCAAGTTCTTCCGGCAGTGCCCGATAGTGCATCCCGTTCCAGTGAAACCCCGCGCCACCGACGCCATCGCCAAGCAGGAATGACCCGTTCTGACGATACGGAACGGCCACGTCGTTCGTGGTGTGGCGAATCGTGACGGTCTCTTTGGAAAGGTCCTGGAAAAGCTTGCCCCGCACGGAATACGACAACTCATCAAGTACCTTCGGATACTCGGCATCCTTGGGGGTGTCCTGCATGGCACCGCGTTCCAACGCCAGCACATGCAAACCCGCTTCGGTCAATTCCTGGCCAAGAATGGCACCGGTCCAGCCGAAGCCGACAAGCACCACATCAACGCTTTCTTTCTTCATTGCCATGGTTCAGCCTTTTTCCCCGGAGATGGATACCGGTCCATATGGATACTTTGCGTTCGGTTGATCGACCCAATCCATGAAATCGCCGCGCGCACCCGGGAAACCAACGAGCTTCCAGCCCACCATTCCCTTGTTGCCGCCATACATCGGATCCGCAAAGAACCCCTCCTTGGTATTGGAGAGCAGATAATCGAAAAATGTCTTGGCCGGAACCGATTCAAGTTCGATCTTGCCCGCCTGCAAATCCTTCAGAACCTTGTCCTGCGTGGGCCGATCGAGCTCGGCGAATATCTTGCCGTGTTTCTTCGAGCACCAGGCATCACAGTCTTGAATGCCATGGCGGTACGCCTGGCGCGGGCTTTGATTGATCTGATAGCCCATCTCGGGCACCGAGTCTGGATGAAACGGCCCTTGCATGTACCAGAGCTTGCCGTGCCCATAGGGCATTTCCATCTGACGGTCTATAAACTCGGGCACGCCAGCCTGGATCGCGCCAGGGCCGTATTCATCAGCTGGAATCAGATGATCCACTGCTGCATTGATGAATGCCCATTCCTGCTGCGTAAAGTAAGTGGGTGAATAGGCCTTGTTCGTCTGACGCGCAACGGGCGCCTCGTTGCTACAGGCCGTTTGCGTCAGTGCGGTGCCTACTGCCATCGTTGAGGCAGGAACGATCGCAAGGGCCTGCAGAAAACGTCTGCGCGGTCGCGTTTCATCAGTCATGAGTTTCTCCGTGAACAATCCGCGTTGTCACGGCAGCCAACCCATCACGTCTTTGATACGGCATCAGGGGCTTGCGACAACACCCTCTACGTTTCAGAAACGCAAAGGCCTTCCCGTTTTGAAGGAAGGCCAATTGATTATCCGCTCGTCATGCGCCGAATCTATTTGAGCTTGAGCAGAACAGTGGGGTTTAAGTTTCTTGTCAAGAAAATAGTATCTTGCAAGGCCGCATAACAAGACCAGCAGGGCGTTTGCGGTCAGTTTTGAATTTTCCGGAAGAACGTACGATACGATTCGCTGAAGCTCAACACAAGTGGATACAGCGTCATTAGTATCGAGCAAATCAGAAACAGAACAACGGTCTGGCCATCGAGATAATCCCTAGCCGTATTAGCATGGCGACCGCTCAGCCCTTCTCCATAAACGTCGGCCATATGCCCTCCCCCGTCAGCCTGTTCACCGTATCCACCAGCAGGCGCATCACGCTCAACACCGCCATGGTCTTTGGTGTGCTGGGATTCGTGCACAGATAAACCGAACGCGTCAGCCTGGGCGTTTCCACACGCAGGACACGCACCTTGCTGGATGAACTCTCGCCTACAACAGAGGAATAGGACAGAATCGTCGCTCCCACACCCGACGCCGCCAGCCCGATCAGCTGCGGCGTCGTATTGACCTCTGCTGCTATCGTGAGTCGCTGCCCCGCGCGTTGCAGATAATCCTCCAACCGAATTCGCAGGCTATGCGTGCGCGTGGGAAGAATCATCGGAAAGCCGCCCATTTCCGCCAGACGTATGGACTTGCGCCGCACGCTGGCAGGTCCGAGATGCTGACGCATCAGCGCCGCCGAGGTGATGAACACCAACTCCTCTTCGATCAACGCCGTATATTGCAGATCACGCCGCTCGTCCTGCCCGAACGTCATGCCGATATCGATCTCACCATTCTGCAGGTACTCAGGGATATAGCCCGAACTCAGCTCAATGATCTGCAGTCGAATCTGGGGCCAGCGTGACAACACATCCGCCACCAGCGGCACGGTCAGAAATCGCGCGAGAGATTGTGGCAAGCCGATAGCCACATGCCCACTGGGCACGCGTGCCTGCTGACTGATTTCTTCCACGGCAAGTTCGGTGCGCAGAAGAATATCCTTGGCGTGCACACGCAAGCGTTCGCCCGCATCGGTCAAGACGACACCTTTGGGCACGCGCTCGAACAGTGGCGTACCGAGTTGCGCTTCGAGCTGTCGAATCAGGACGCTTAACGCAGGCTGCGTCATGTGCTGCATTTCTGCAGCACGAGAAATCGACCCTGCTGCCGCTACCGAAAGAAAATGTCTTAAATCCCGCAGATCTATAGGCACCGCTATTGACTCCAAACATGCGCGAGAACGCATTGCCATACTGAATTTTATATGCCATCCATAGAAACATAGCATTTGATCTATATCGGTGTCCGGTCGATAGTGAGCCTCCCACCACCAATGGCCGATCAACAAGGCCAGGCACGACCTACAGGAGGTAGACCATGCAGATGCTTAATCGCCGCACATTCATAGCGGGTGCCATTGTGGCTTCAGCCGCCATCGCCCTTCCCTACAAAGCTGCCATGGCGCAGCTCACGGGAGAGCAATCCACCATGCGGCTCATCGTGCCTTTCTCTGCTGCAGGACCTACTGATTTCATTGCTCGGTTGTTTGCGCAGGCGCTGTCCGACGAGTTGAAGACCACTGTGGTGGTTGA
>JBAZPE010000409.1:0-3409 GCA_041648375.1 Burkholderiaceae bacterium
GCTCAATGCCATCACGCAATTGCACACGCTGAAGCTGGCCTATGTGCGCCTGGGCGGTCCATTCGTGCGCGGCCTGTGCCAAAGCCCGGGGGGCCGCGAGCTGGCCACCTCGGTCACCAGCACCGCGCGTGCACTGAATATCGACGTTCACGCCGAAGATGCGCCGGATCGGGCGTGTGCGCAGTTGCTGGAAGGCATGGGCATGCATGTGATGCGCGGTGTGGGCGCACAGACCCGCAAGCCGCAGATGGCAACGCAGGAGCCGGTGCAGAAGCCAGCGCAGGAACCGGCCCCATCCAAAAGCCTGCCGGGTCAAGCGCTGGCGCAGCGGGTCGAGGACGCGTTGACCAACTTGTCGGCCGAGCGCTATCTGCAGCGAGAGTCGGGCGTGATGATGTCGCACGAACTGCGCACGCCGCTGTCCACGATCAGTGCCGCTGCGCAGTCACTGGAGCTGATTCTTGCCGGCAGTGGCGAGATGATCGACGGACGCATTGCCCGTATCAGACGTGCCGTCGCCCGAATGAGCGAACTGCTGGACACATTTTTCAATGCGCAACGCGATGATTCAGGCGCGCTTGCACCCCTGCTGGCAGATGTCGATATGGTGGCACTGGCCGATCAGGTGCTGACCGAATTGCGCCCGGATACTGCTCACCGACTGGTGCTTTCAGCCCCAGCGCCAGTCTACGCCCGGTGTGACGCCTCGCTGACTGCCGTGGTGCTGCGTAATCTTCTGCACAATGCGGTGAAGTATTCGCCAGCCAACGAGCCGATTACGGTTCGCGTCGAAGGCTGTGAAAGCGAGGCTGGCGTGCACTGCGTCGTGTCGGTCGTGGACCGGGGGATGGGCATGAGCGCCGAGGAATTGGGTAAGATTTTCGAGCACCAATACCGGCGCCCGGAGCATGGCGAGGTCAAGGGCACAGGCATTGGCCTGTCGATTGCGCGCAAGCTGTGTGAAATTCAGGATGGGCGACTCGACGCGCAAAGCGCGCCTGCTGCGGGCACCAGCTTCAACATGATGTTGCCGGGGTTGCGCACGCCCCACGACCTACCGCCAGGCTGAACGCCAGGCTGAACGCCGGGCCAAGGCGCCAAACGAAGCGCACGCGCCCAACCGCAGGGCTAATCTCGTCTTTCGCGCCGCTTCGTCAAACCACCGGCCCAAGCTGATCAGGCAGCGAACACGTAGCCCTGCCCGCGCACCGAAACCACAGGCAGCTTCATGCCGACTGAATGCGCCTTGCTGCGCAGTCGGCTGACCAGCACGTCGATGCGACGGACTTCAAACCCATCGGGGTCGCTGGGCGAGAAAATCTGCGCCAGGATGTCGCGACTGACCACCGAGCCCGATGCCTGCACCAGCGCGCCCACGAACAATTTCTCCTGGGCGCTCAGGTTCAGGGCGCGACCGGCCGGATCGGTCAATGTCCATCCGCCTTCCTGAAGCGCCCATTCCGAGGCGTTCGTGCTGGCGGACTCTTCCTGTTCTTCGGTAATCAGGGTGGGCATGTGACTGATGCGCATGCGGCGCACCAGGCTGCGGATCACGGAGCTGAGCTCCAGCAGGTCGACCGGCTTGGTCATATAGACGTCGGCGCCCCCCTCCAGACCACGCACGCGGTCCTCGAGCGCGCTGCGCCCAGTGAGCATGATGATGCCGACTGAATTCAGCGCGCGCAGGCGCGTGGCAACAGAGAAGCCGTCGTCGCCGGGCACATTGGCGTCCAGAATGACGACATTGGTAGGCGTACTTTCAAAACATCGGTAGAAATGCACCGAATCGTCGGCGGTGAAACGCACGTCGAAGCCGTAGCCGCCCAGGCCAAGTGCTAGCTCACTACGGAAATCGGCATCGTCTTCCAACAGACCTATGGTGATGTGACCTGCCGTCGAAAGCGTTCTCATGTATGTATCCGGGAATGCATGAACCAATCGAGCCGATTCTATCAGTTCGCATATCCCATTCCTACATTATGTTGCACACCTGTTGCAGGATCAGGACGAGCAACTCACTTCCAGACTGCTAGCCCAATCCGGCGGCAGTTGGGCATAGGCTTCAGCACCCGGCTGGGGGGCAAAGGGGCTACGCAGCACGTGCATCAGGCGGTCGATTTCCGAATAGTCACCCGCCTGCGCCATGCGAATGGCCTGCTCGGCCAGGTGGTTGCGCAGCACGTACAGCGGATTGACGCGATCCATGTCCTGGGCGATGTCGGCCAGTGGCGTGGCCCGGGTCTGAACGCGCACACGCAACCGATCCAGCCAGGCGCGTGCGGCGTCCCGGTCAATGAACAGGTCCACGAATGCCGCATCTTCCCCACGCAGGGCCTGGGACAAGTTCCGGAAACTGAGGGTGAAGTCCGCACGATGCTGATGCATCAACGCCAGCAAGTCGTCCAGCAACTGGCGATCGGCATCGTTCTGGATGCCTTCCAGCCCGATCTTGGCCGACATCAAGCGATTGAACTGCCCGGTGAACCGGGGTTCGAAATCGGCCAGAATGGCCCGCAAAGCGTCTTCGTCGCCCACGATGGGGTGCAGCGCCCCCGCCAGCCGATACAGGTTCCACAGCCCGGCCGAGGGCTGCCGGTTCCAGGCGTAGCGCCCTTCCGAATCAGAATGGTTGCAAATGTGGGCCATGTTCAAGCCATCCATGAAACCGAATGGACCGTAGTCCAGCGTCAGGCCCAGGATGGACATGTTGTCGGTATTCATGACGCCATGCGAAAAGCCCACGGATTGCCAGTGCGCCATGAGATCGGCGGTCTTGGCCGTTACCGCAGCCAGCAATGCCAGCGCGGTGCGACCCTGTGCTTCCGGGGAGTCGGCAGGCACCCGGCATTCGGGATAGAAGCGGTCGACTACATAGTCCAGCAAGATGCCCAGTGTGTCGATATCGCCCTTGGCGGCCCAATGTTCGAAGGAACCGAACCGCACGAAACTGGGCGCCATGCGAGTGACGATGGCAGCGGTCTCCATGGTTTCGCGGCGCACCGGGTCGTTGGAACCGATCAGCGCCAGGCTGCGTGTGGTGGGTATGCCCAGACCATGCATAGCCTCGGCGGCGAGATATTCCCGAATCGAAGAACGCAGCACGGCGCGACCGTCGCCCATGCGTGAGTACGGCGTCATGCCCGCCCCTTTGAGCTGCAGTTCCCATGTGCCTTCAGGGCCTTGCACCTCGCCCAGCATGTGCGCCCGTCCATCGCCCAACTGCCCCGCCCACACTCCGAACTGATGACCGCTGTAGACAGCGGCGAGCGTGTCGCCACCCGGCAGCGGCGTCTGGCCGGAAAACACGGCAAGAAAGGCCTCGCTCTGCATAGCGGCGGGGTCCAGACCGATGAGTCGGGCGGCATCGGCATTGGCGTGCAACAACTGTGGCGAGGTCAGGCCACGCGTG
>JBAZPE010000410.1:0-3407 GCA_041648375.1 Burkholderiaceae bacterium
GTGCTTCACGCACGGGCGCGTGATGCCCACGGTGTCGCATTCCTGGAAGGCGTCCTCGCCAATGGCGGCAGTGGGCACCTGGCCACTGATGATCACCATGGGAATGGAGTCCATGTAGGCGGTAGCAATGCCGGTCACCGCATTGGTGACCCCTGGCCCGCTGGTGACCAAAGCCACGCCAACCTTCTTGGACGAACGCGAATAGGCATCCGCAGCATGGATGGCGGCCTGTTCGTGGCGCACCAGAATATGCTGGAACTTGTCTTGTTTGTAGATAGCGTCGTAGATATAGAGCACCGCACCACCCGGGTACCCGAAAACGTGCTCTACGCCTTCGTCCGCCAGGCAGCGCACGACGAGGTCGGCGCCATTCATTTCACTCATGTCATTCCTTTCATTACCGGCGCTGAGATACCGATCGTCACCTGGCCGATAGGACCTGTGACCGAACTTGAACCGGGAGAGGCAGCATGACCCAGCGCTTTGCGGCTCACGGAGCCACGCCACCTGGACACCCTGCCGACCCGGCACGCGTTCATCGAAACGCAGTGCAAGTGTTCCCTGGGAACACCGGAGGTCGAAACGGAAGCCTTGGCAACACACGCTTGTGGCGCGGCCAACGGCAGGGGTTACGGGTCGCCTTCAGCCGAAATGTGATCCGGGCCATGGCAGACCTGTCGACACCGCGCGCGGTTTTGCACCCCGGCGTCGAGGCATGCACTTTAACCTGTTGTTGCAAAGGGGGCAAACGAGGCCTGCGACTTCCCTATACTGTGTCGCCTGGGGCCCACACCCGAGCCGATGGCCGTCGAACATCGTCGGGCGTCGGAGGCGTTGATGCGGCTTGGAACGATCGATGAAGGTGGCGTTGATGGAACTACGGCTGTCCAGCCTGCGGAATTTTTTCTATAGCCATTACTTTTTCAGTGGCGTGCGCCAGGGCATCGGCATGCTGCTGCCCGTCATCGTGCTGGGCGGCGTGTTCGGCTATTACACCGAGGGGCTGGTCGCCACCTTTGGCGCGCAGTGCCTGGCCATCATTGATCAACCCGGCGGGCCGCAGCGCCACCGCACCAATGAAATGCTGGGCGGCGCCGCATTGGGGGTACTGACCGTTTGCGTCACCGGGCTGGCCTCCACGCACCCCGTGCTGCTGTGGATCGCGGTCGTCGCGCAATGCTTTGTCTTTTCGATGTTTACCGTCTTCGGCAAGCGGGGCGGCCTGATCGGGTTTGCCGGCCTGCTGCTGATGACACTCACCATGCACGAACCGCTCGCGCCCGAACAGGTGCTGATGCACGCCGTTTTCACGCTTGGTGGCGGGCTGTTCTATCTGGCGTTCAGCAATGCCTTCAGCCGCCTGCTGTGGCTGCGTGAAGAACGCCAGGCGATGTCACTGGCGCTGCACGCCACCGCAGACTATGTCTCGGCGCGCGCGAATTTTTACGATGAAACGACCGACCTGGAAGAGTGCTATCGCCTGCTGATCGCACGCCAGTCGGCCATGACGGAGAAACACCAGGGTGCGCGCGACATGGTGCTGCGTGCCCTGCCCCGCGGCAAAGGCTGGGGCGACCGGCATCGGGTGATGATCTGGAACATGTTCGTGGACATGCTCACCCTGCTGGACACGCTGGTGGCCACCCACACCGATTACGCCACTTTGCGCCGATCGCTGGCCGGCAACGACAGCCTGCTGTTCATGCGCGATGCGCTGAACAAGATCTCGTTGGACCTGAACCGCGTGGCGCTCGGTGTGGCGCTCGGTGGGCCGGTCACGCATCGCAGCAGCACCAAGGCCGAACTTCGCGCGATCGAATACGAGATCGAGCAACTGCGCCGTGCGGGCTTTGGTGAACGTGAGCCGGAGGTGCTGGCTTTGGTCATTCAGGTCTTGCGACGCCTGCGCACCTCGGCACGCATCGTGGATCGCCTGGTCGAGCACAGTGCGGCCTCGCCCACCGCCGTACCAACACAGAGCATTCGGCTGGATAAGTCCCTGTCGCGTTTTCTGTCGCGCCAGACCTTCCGTCCAGGCCTGATCACCAGCAACCTGCGACTTGATTCGCCGCACTGCCGTTATGCGCTGCGTGTGGCGCTTGCCGCGGCGGCCGCCATGACGCTGACCGGCGCCTGGCTCACGCCCGCATTCTCGGCGCACAACTACTGGGTGATGCTGACGATCGTGATCATCATGAAGCCGGGCTTTGCGCTGACGCGGCAACGCAATGGCTGGCGACTGGGTGGTACGTTGATCGGCTGCGCGCTGGCCCTGGGGCTGTTCCAGCTGACCGACTCGCCCACCATTCTGTTCGCCGCACTGATCGTGGCCTGCGTGATGGGCAACAGCCTCACCCTCATCAACTATATGCTCAGTGCCACCTTCAACACGCTGTTCGTGGTGCTGGTGTTCCACTTCGTCTCACCAGGCACCGTGTCCATGGCAGTGATCGGGGAGCGTGCCCTGGATACCGCAATCGGCTGCGGACTGGCGTTGCTGTGCAGTTATTTTCTGCCCTGGTGGGAGCATCGCTATACGCGACCGCTCGCACGGGCCGCGATCAAGGCGAACCTGGAATACCTGCAGTCCGGCCTGCGCTACGCGGCGCTTATGCAGCAACAGACTGCAGCCCGCGCCGACGCATCGCTGGCATCTGTGGACGCCGCGACATTGAACGAAGCCGACGTGGCGTGGCGCCTGTCGCGTCGCAACGTGCACATTGCCTTCAGTAATTTCGCCGAGGCGTTCTATCGCATGATGAGCGAACCGGAATCGCACCAGGTGGATGTGCCGGAGATGAACAATCTGCTGATCCAGAACCATGTGCTTGCCTCCCAGATCTCGGCTGTCGTGCCTTTGCTTGCGGGACTGCCGAGCACGCCACCGAATATTCAGCGCACGCTGGACGCGGTGCAGGCCATGCTGGATCTGAAAGGCGAAAGATGGGCGCCCTTGCCTGCGTCGCTGGAGAACCAGGGCGAACTCGCCACGCTGTCCTACCCGGTCAAGCAGATGGTGAAAGCCGCGCAGATGGTGCGCACGGAAATGGCCGGGTTATCGGAAGCCACCGTGCCGGTGCCGCCCCCTGCCAGTGCATCGGCACCGGCAGCAGGTGAGCTGCTCGAAGGCACGGCTGTGCAGGACTCGGTGCGGTAGTCAGTCCTGACGCCGACGGAACACCAGCTTGTCTTCCGTCGAGACGTCGGGGGCAAATGCGTAACCTTCGAGATCGAAGCTGGTTAGCCCCTTGGGCGTAGCCACCTTATGCTGAATCGCATATCGCGCCATCAGGCCGCGCGCACGCTTGGCATAGAAACTGACGATCTTGTAGGCCCCGGCCTTGTGCTCCTGAAACACGCACTGCACCACACGCGCCTTCAGGGTCTTGCGATCGACCGATTTGAAA
>JBAZPE010000411.1:0-3394 GCA_041648375.1 Burkholderiaceae bacterium
AAGACACAGACCGACACGCTGAATGCTGGCCTGCTCGCCCTGGAACGCAATCCGGCCGATGCCAGGCACCTCGAGAGCTGCATGCGCGCAGCCCACTCGCTCAAGGGCGCGGCGCGCATCGTGAACCTTACGCCTGCAGTGCCGGTGGCTCATGTCATGGAAGACTGTCTTGTACTGGCGCAGGAAGGGCGCCTGCACCTGACGCCGGCGCACATCGATGCCCTGCTGGCCGGGTCCGATCTGTTGTTGCGCCTGGGCCAGTTGCCCGCGCCCGGACAATCGCAACCCGTCGAACCTGCCGCCATCGACGCCTATGTCGCCAGACTAGGCGCCCTCCCAGGTATGTCAGGCGCGCAGGCGCCTGCTGCGGATGCGGGTGACGCATCCGATGTCGTCGACGTTCCTGTGCAGGCGTCACATGACGGCAATCCGGCGAGCGCGTCGGGGGCCTCGGTACCTGATGCCTCCGACGAGGCCGGCTCTGCAGGTGCGTCGCGCGACAGCGACCTGACAAACGATGCGGATGCCTCGGTGGCTGCCGAGCCCACCACGGCGGTCTCCGATGCACCGGGGGCCGATGCACCGGGGGCCGACCGCGTCCTGCGCGTCACAGCGACCACGCTGAACACCTTGCTGGGGCTGTCCAGTGAAACCATGGTGGAAAGCCGCTGGCTGGCACCGTTCTCCAAATCCCTGCTGGGGATCAAGCGCCAGCACGACCAGGCGCTGACATCGTTGGAGAACATCCGCACGATCATGCATGATCATTGCGTCGATCCTCAACTGCTGTCCTTGCTGGATGACTTGCGTGGGCGTATTGCGACCACGCAAACGAGCCTGGCCGAACGTGTGAATGATCTGGAGCGATTCGATTGGCGGCTCACGCACTTGGGGCAGCGCCTTTACGACACCGCGCTGGCTTGTCGCATGCGCCCGCTGGGCGATGGGGTTACCGCTTTGCCACGCATGGTGCGAGATCTCGGACGCGAGCTGGGCAAGGTCGTACGTCTGGATATCTCAGGGGCGCGCACACGTGTGGATCGCGACATCCTGGAACGGTTGGATGCCCCACTGACGCATCTGCTGCGCAACGCCGTCGACCACGGTATCGAATTACCCCACGTGCGACAGGCGCAGGGCAAGGCCGCCGAAGGCGTCATCACCATTGCAGCCCGGCATAGTGCGGGTACGCTGGTCATTGATGTCACAGACGATGGTGGCGGCATCGACATCGAGTCGCTGCGGGGCGAAGTCGTCACCCGCGGGCTGGCCCTGGCCAACACGGCATCGCAGCTCAGTGAAGAAGAATTGCTGGAGTTTCTGTTTTTGCCCGGCTTCAGCACGCGCGCCCGAGTGACCCAGATTTCCGGACGCGGGGTCGGCCTGGACGCGGTGCAGAACGCCGTGCGCGCCCTGCATGGCAACATTGTGATCACGCAGATGACGGGCAGGGGCACGCGATTCACGCTGTCATTGCCCTTGTCGCTGTCGGTCGTTCGGGCATTGATCGTCGAGGTGGCGGGCGAGCCCTACGCCTTGCCCCTGGCGTATGTTGCCCACACCCTGGTGCTGCCGCTCTCGGCGATCGAGCAGCTCGAGGGGCATCAACACTTCACTTTCGAGGGACAGCAGCTCGGGCTGGTGCTGGCCAGACAGTTGCTGGGTGCAGGCCAGGTTGCAGGTCCGGAGGAAGACCATGTGCGCATCGTCGTCCTGGGTGACGACCAGCAGGCGTTCGGGGTGGCGGTGGACCGTTTCCTGGGTGAGCGCAGCCTGGTCGTGCAGCCTCTGGACCCTCGCCTGGGCAAGGTGCAGGACGTCGCCTGCGGCGCCCTGATGGAAGACGGCTCGCCCATTCTGGTGCTGGACGTGGAAGACGTCATTCGGTCGATCGAAAAACTCGTCAGCGCGGGCCGTCTGGCCGGACTCGGTCGTGCGCAGTGGGAGACGCTGGCCAGCCGACGCAAACGAGTGCTGGTGGTGGACGACTCGCTCACCGTGCGCGAGTTGCAGCGCAAGTTGCTGACCAAGCGTGGCTACGATGTGTCGGTGGCAGTCGACGGCATGGATGGCTGGAACATGCTGCGCGCGGACACGTTCGATATGGTGATTTCCGACATCGACATGCCCCGCATGGATGGCATCGAGCTGGTCACACTGCTCAAGCGCGACGCGCGCCTGGCCCTGTTGCCCGTGATGATCGTGTCATACAAGGATCGACCTGAAGACCGTCAGCGAGGGCTGGATGCCGGCGCCGACTATTATCTTGCCAAGAGCAATTTTCACGATGAGACGCTGCTGGATATCGTCGAGGATCTGATCGGAAAGCCGGATCAATGAATATCGGAATTGTGAACGACTCGCCGCTGGCGGTGGCTGCCTTGCAAAAGATGCTGGCGCGCGATGCCAGCCTGCGCGTGCTGTGGGTGGCCCGCGACGGTGCGCAGGCTGTGGCTCAGTGCGCCGCCCAACGCCCGGACATCGTCTTGATGGACCTGATGATGCCCGTGATGGATGGCGTGGAGGCCACGCGTCGGATCATGGAACAGTCACCCTGCGCCATTGTCGTGGTCACCTCTGACGTGCTGCGCCACACCTCCAGCGTGTTCGAAGCGATGGGGCACGGGGCCCTCGATGCGGTCGACACGCCCACGCTTGCGACCTGTGATGAGCGCGACGAGACGCCGGCACTGCTGCGCAAGATCAGGAACATCGGCTGGCTGATCGGCGATCGGAAAAAGCCTGTCGACCCGACCATCACTTCCGCCCGAACCGCGGGCACGAGCAGCCCGTTGATCGCCATCGGGGCATCGGCGGGGGGGCCTGCCACACTTGCACAGTTGCTTAATGCGCTACCGGTCAATTTCGGGGGATCGGTGGTGATGGTGCAGCATGTGGATGCCGTGTTTTCGCTCGGCATGGCGAAATGGCTCGATGAACAATGCGCCATGACCGTTCGCCTGGCGCGCGAAGGGGATAGGCCGATTGCCGGTACGGCATTGCTTGCCGGCACGAACGATCACCTCAAGCTTCGGTCTGACGGCACATTGGGCTATAGCGAAGCGCCACGGGAATTTCTCTATCGCCCCTCTATCGATGTGTTCTTCGACAGCGTGATCGCACACTGGCGAACCACGGCAGTGGGCGTGCTGCTTACGGGCATGGGGCGCGATGGTGCCGAGGGCTTGAAGCGCATGCGTGATCGGGGCTTTCACACGATCGCGCAGGATCAGCGCACGTGTGCCGTGTATGGCATGCCGAAGGCTGCTGCGGCGATCGGGGCAGCGGTGCAAATTTTGCCGATCGAGGACATTGCGGATGCACTTTCCGCGCAAGTGAAAAAGGCAGGGCCAGATGCAAGCCAAAGATAACGACACATCAAGCCAAGTCGACC
>JBAZPE010000412.1:0-3394 GCA_041648375.1 Burkholderiaceae bacterium
GCGGTGCCGATGCCATGCATGCGCCGATCGCGGGCAACCGCGACGGCGTAAAGCCAACCCCGATGCCCGTCATAGCCCGCCATGACTGTCCCCACCACGTGATCGCCGATCGTCGCCACGAAAAACAGCCCGTCTTCCACCGCCAGCTTGCGATCGATTGCCAGCCCGGGTCGGTTGTGGGCGGTCTCGTAACCGAATGCCTGCGACCATAGTGCAGCCACCTGCGCCCGATGTGACTCGTTCCGGTAGGGGTGAATAGACACTGACGACATGCTGTTTGGATTCACTGCCATGCTGCGCCCAAAATGAGCATATTACCCAAGGCGGCCACAGCGCGACATCCCGTCAAGTGGCATACTGGCGCCTGAATTCATCAGGATGGAGCGCAGGGCTATGCAAGACTTGGAAGCAATCAAAGGCTTTATGGCGTCGATCGGGCTGTCATGGCGACCCGGCACTACCCAGAAGGTCGAGTTGCGCGCCAGCTACCGCATGGGCAACTCACGTCCGTTCAACCTGGATCGAACGCTGGTTGAATTCGAGTGCGACGAGCGCAAACCGAAAGTGTGGGTGCCCGAGTTCAAACGAACCAGTTTCCATGAATGGTTCGAAATGCCACACCAGTCGTTCGAATACACGCCGGGTGGCACCATGCTGAAAATCCGCAACGAAGCCCGCGGCTCGCAGCCCAAGTACATGGTGGGCATCAAGCCACTGGCCTAAGCGTGCTCGCCCAAGCTCGGGCGATCAGTTGTTTTCCAGCTGGATATTCTGGGCCTTGATCAGGGCAGACCAGCGACGATTCTCGTCGTCCACATAGCGCTTGATCTCGGCATCACTGCGCGTCTGTCCGACGATAAAGCCCGCCTTCTCGGCCGCCTGGCGGAATCCCGCATCCTTGAACGCGGTGCCCAGCGCACCCTTCAATGTTTGCGCGACTGCATCAGGCACCCCTTGGGGAACGACCACCGCATACCACACGATCGCGCGGTAGTCGGGCACTGACTCCGACACGGTAGGCACATCGGGCAACGTATCCAGACGCTTCTCGGATGTGACGGCAAGCGCCCTGATCTTGCCGCCCTGCACCTGCGGATAGGCCGTGGAATAGGCATCGAAGATCGCATCGATCTGTCCACCGATCAGATCGGTCATGGCCGCTGCCGAGCCCTTGTAAGGCACGTGCGTCATCTTTACCTTGGCAGCGCTGCCAAAGAGCTCGGCAGCAAGATGCAGCGTGCTGCCCGTGCCCACCGACCCGTAATTGATCCGACCGTCTTCCTTGCGCGCCTGCTGCACGAATTCGGCCAGGTTCTTCGATGGTGAACTGTTGGGCACCACGACGATCAGCGGCACTTCGCCCACCACATCCAGAATGCGGAAGTCGCGTGCAGGGTCATACGCCAAGGTCTTGTACAGCAGCGGATTGAGCACCAGGGTGGAGCCTGCCGCCAGGAACATGGTGTAGCCATCGGGCTTGGACCGCGCGGCCTCGCTGGCACCAATGATGGTGTTTGCGCCCGGGCGATTCTCGACGATGACCTGCTGTTTGAGCGTGCGGCTCATCGATTCGGCCAGCAGCCGCCCCAGGATGTCAGTCGCACCGCCAGGTGGGAAGGGAACGATCAATCGGGCTGGCCGATCCGGGAAATCCGCCGCCTTCGCACCCAGGCTGCCAAACGTCATGGCCACGCCTGCACACGCTGCCGCCACAAGCGTGCGGCGCTTCTGATTTGCCTTCATGCCGAGTCTCCTTCGTCTTTTTTGTTCGCCGATGCTAGCACCCAAAACATCGCCTGCGTTCGTGTTCCGGGAAGACAGACTTTCGCGGCGCTAAACACATGGACGAAACGTCGCGCTATTGGTACACCATCACCAGTGCCAGACGCACGCGCAGTACAAAAAGAACAATGGAGACGGTATGAAGGTATGCATTTTTGGTGGCGGCGCCGTGGGCGGCTATGTCGCGGCCCGACTATGTCAGGCGGGAGGCGCCACGGTATCGGTGATTGCACGCGGCGCGCATCGCGAGGCCATTGAGCGCGATGGCCTGAGCATCCAGTCCGGCGGCGAATCCTTCACGTGTCGTCCTGCGGTCGTGACTGACGATCCCGCGTCGCTGGGCGAACAAGACGTCACCTTCGTGGCACTGAAGACTACCGTCCAGGCCGGCGCTGCGCGTGCCATCGCCAGGCTGATGGGGCAATCGGGCTACGCGGTGTTCGCTGCCAATGGCATTCCCTGGTGGTTCAAGCATGGCAGCGACGCCCCCGCCCACCTTCCCCTGCTCGACCCCGAGGGCGATCTGTGGCGGCTGGTGCGCCCCGAGCGCTCGCTGGGCTGCGTGGTGTATTCAGCCAACGAAGTGACCGCACCGGGCCACATCCGACATCTCGGCAACAACCGCTGGGTGCTGGGCGAAGCATCGGGACAGGATACCGATCGTCTGCGCAGCCTCGTGGCGCTGCTGCGCGACGCACGTCTCAATGCAGAGGCGAGCACAGACTTGCGCCGCGAGATCTGGGTGAAGCTCTCGCGCAATGCCTCGGTCAACACGCTGTGCGCGCTCACCCGCCTGCCCGTTGATGGTCTGGCGCAGGACGATGCGCTGCTTGCGCAAGGCGATGCGCTGATCAGGGATATAGATCGCATGGCCCAGTCTTGCGGCTTTGACATCAGCGACCAGGCCCAGGCGGCCATCGAGTCGTTGCGACGCGGCGGCGCCGAGCGAGATGCACCGCCTGTCACCGGCTTGCGTCCGTCCATGCTGCAGGATGCATTGGCCGGGCGGCCGCTGGAAGTGGAAGCGATCCTTGGACAAGTACAAAGCCTGGCACGCGAATCGAATGTTCAGACCCCAGCCATCGACGCCGCGTTGCCGCTGCTGCGAGGACTGGATCGCAGCCTGCGTCAGCGCAGGGTCTGACGCGGTTCGATCCACGTTCGTGCGCAGACCACCATTAGCGATCAGCCATTCAAGATTAATGATTAACGATCAAGCATTAACGATGACCACCGACCTGGTCTCGCACGGTTTCTTGAACGGCAGTAGGCAGTGACGCATCACCCATAAAAACGTAAACCGGAGTAGACAAATGCAAAGACGTTCCTTCCTGACCCAAACCGCGGTTGTGGCCGGCGCCGCCACGCTTGGCGCACCTGCGCTGGCCCAGACGCAACCCACCATCCGGTGGCGCTGCGTGTCGAGTTTCCCGAAAAACATCGACATTCTTTACGGCTGCGCCGAGGTGATGTCCAAAGCCGTGGCGGAAATCACCGACAACAAATTCCAGATTCAAGTGTTTGCTGCGGGCGATATCGTGCCGGCCCTGCAGGCTTTCGACGCCGCGAGCAACAACACCGTGGAAATGTGCCACAGCGCCTCCTACTACTA
>JBAZPE010000413.1:0-3384 GCA_041648375.1 Burkholderiaceae bacterium
TATGCTCGATCTCGAGCACGCGTCGCGCCAGGGTCGTGGCCGTGTCGTCGGCCAGCACAGGCACGCACCCCTGGGCAAGGATGGGACCGTGATCGAGCACCGGCGTGACAAAGTGTACCGTGCAACCATGGGCTCGCACACCGGTGGCCAACGCCTGGGCATGGGTATGCAGACCGGGAAAGGCCGGCAGCAGGGAAGGATGAATATTGATCAGACGCCCGGTGTACCGCTTGACGAAGCCCGGTGTGAGCACGCGCATGAATCCTGCCAGCAACACGTAGTCGGGCGCATGGCGATCGATTTCGTCTGCTAATGCAGCGTCGAATGACTCTCGGCTGTCATAGTCACGAAAATTCAACCCGGCTGTGGCGATGCCTTGATTGCGCGCCCACTCCAGGCCAAGGGCATCGGGCTTGCTCGACACCACGGCGACCACATCAGCGGGCCAACCCTGGTCGCGGCACGCCTGGACCAGGGCTTGCATATTGGTACCCCGCCCCGAGATAAGGATGACAAGGCGCTTTTGGGGTGAAAACGAATCCGACAAAATAAAAATCCAGGTTAGCGAACCCAAAATTGTAAACTCTAGTCCGTGAAATCTACGCTTCATATCTATCGCAGCCTGCCGCCCCTGCCGCAGCGCCTTCCATGCGCCCTGACCATCGGCAATTTCGATGGCGTTCATCGGGGCCACCAGGCCATGCTCGCACAAGTGTGCGAAGCAGCCGCCATCGCTGGCCTGGCGCCCACGGTGATGACTTTCGAGCCCCATCCGCGCGAATATTTCGCCGAGCTGGCGCAACGTCCCGAACTGGCCCCCACCCGCATTTCCGGTCTGCGGGACAAGCTCGATGCGCTGGCACGACACGGCGTCGAACAGGTCGCATTACAGCCCTTCACTGCCGCGCTCGCCCGCATGACGCCCGACGACTTCATCGAGACGCTGGTGCAGGGGCTGAACACGCGAGCATTGTTCGTCGGTGAGGACTTCCGCTTTGGCGTCAAACGTACGGGCGACATCGATACGCTGCGCGCAGCCGGGGCACGCGGTGGCTTTTCCGTTCATACGCTGGCCGATGTGACCGATCAGCACGGCCACCGCATCTCGAGCTCCGAAGTCCGCACCGCGCTAGCCGTGGGCGATCTGGCCCGTGCGCAGCACCTGCTCGGTCATCCCTATGCGCTCAGCGGCCATGTCATCCATGGCCAGAAGCTGGGACGCACCCTGGGCTATCCCACGCTGAATCTGCGGGTGGCGCGGCGTTGCGCGGCGCGATCCGGCATCTATGTGGCCGCCGTGCATGGGCTGGGCGACTCGCCTTTGCCCGCGATCGCCAGCCTCGGCGTGCGCCCGACCGTCGAGGATCATGGTCGGGTCCTGCTCGAGCCTCATCTGCTCGATCTGCCCGAACCTATCGATGCATACGGTAAACTCGTTCGAGTTCAACTCCTGCACTATGTGCGGGACGAAGAAAAATTCCCCGATCTTTCATCCCTGACCGCTGCCATCGCCCGCGACGCGCAGCAGGCGCGTGCCTTCTTTGCCGTACATGGACTATAAAAATACCCTCAACCTGCCCGACACCCCCTTCCCGATGCGAGGCGATCTTGCCCGGCGTGAGCCCGGCTGGGTCGCTCAATGGCAGGAGAATCGCGTTTACGAAGCCATTCGTGCCGCCAGCGCAGGGCGTCCTCGCTTTGTGCTGCACGATGGACCGCCCTATGCGAACGGGGACATCCATATTGGTCACGCGGTCAACAAGGTGCTCAAGGACATCATCGTCAAGACCAAGAACATGGCCGGCTTCGATGCGCCCTATGTGCCGGGGTGGGACTGCCACGGCATGCCCATCGAGGTTCAGATCGAGAAAAAGTACGGCAAGAACCTGCCGGTAGAGCAAGTCCAGTCGCGCGCCAGAGCCTATGCGCACGAGCAGATCGATCGCCAGAAGAAGGATTTCGTCAGGCTCGGTGTACTGGGCGACTGGAACAATCCTTACCTGACCATGAATTACGCCAACGAGGCAGATGAACTGCGCGCGTTGGGTGGCATCTTGCAAAAGGGCTATGTGTTCAGGGGCCTGAAGCCCGTGAACTGGTGCTTTGACTGTGGTTCGGCCCTGGCCGAAGCCGAGGTCGAGTATGCCGATCGAAAAGATCCCGCCATCGATGTGGCGTTCGCCTTCACCGACAAACCCGCGCTGGCCCGGGCCATGGGGCTGCCCGAAATCGACGACGGCGCCGTGGTCATATGGACCACCACGCCGTGGACGATCCCGTCGAACCAGGCCTTGAACGTGCACCCCGAGCTTGAGTATTCCCTGGTTCGCGTCACGCCGACACCGGCGACCGGTCCGCTCATGCTGCTGGCCACCGAACGCGTGCAAGCCTGCATGACGCATTGGGGTCTGCAAGGCGAAATCATCGCCACCTGCGCGGGCGCAGCACTTGATGGTCAGCGTTTCCGTCACCCACTGGCCTCGCTGGACGCCGAATACGATCGCACCTCCCCTATCTATCTGGGCGACTACGTCACCATCGACGCCGGTACGGGCATCGTGCATTCCGCGCCCGCCTATGGCGTGGAGGATTTCATCTCGTGCAAGGCGCACGGCATGAAAGATGACGAAATCATCAGCCCGGTGATGGGCGATGGTCGCTATGCCAGCACCCTGCCCGTGTTCGGCGGGCTGACGATCTGGGAAGCCAATCCGAAAATCGTGCAGGCGCTGCAGGATCAGGGCACGCTGATCAAGACCGAGTCGCACGCACACAGCTACATGCACTGCTGGCGCCACAAGACACCCATCATTTATCGGGCGACCAGCCAGTGGTTTGCAGGCATGGATGTCGCCCCTGCCGATGGCGGCCCCTCCCTGCGCGAGTCTGCGCTGGCGGGCATCGACCGCACCGAGTTCTTCCCTGGATGGGGACGTGCACGGCTGCACGCCATGATTGCCAATCGTCCCGATTGGACGCTGTCGCGTCAACGCCAGTGGGGCGTGCCCATGGCGTTCTTCGTGCACAAGGAAACCGGCGCGCTGCATCCGCGCACCCCTGAATTGATCGAAGCCGTCGCGCAACGCATCGAAAAAGAAGGTATCGAGGCCTGGCAGACACTGGACCCGGCAGAACTGCTGGGTGAAGACGCTGCGCACTACGAGAAAAATCGCGACACGCTGGATGTGTGGTTCGATTCGGGCACCACGCACGCCACTGTTCTGGGCGGCAAACGTGTCGCTGGCGAGCATCACGGCGCCGAAGGCTCCCACGGCGCCGCACTGGGATGGCCTGCGGACCTGTATCTGGAAGGCTCGGATCAGCATCGCGGCTGGTTCCACTCGTCCTTGCTTACCGGGTGCATGCTCTTTGGCGAGCCGCCCT
>JBAZPE010000414.1:0-3381 GCA_041648375.1 Burkholderiaceae bacterium
ACGCCAGGACCTTGACGCCGCGGCACAAGGCATCGACAAGGCGGCCAGTGCACTGCCCGATGACGGACCACCCCCGGCGCCACCACGCGCCACGGCACCTGATACGGCGCCCTCAAAGCACGCGTCACAGGCACCGCTGGAAGATGCGAGAAAAGAAGGGCTCGTGGCCACGCCCGATGAAAGCGGCCCACCGCTGGACGGGCAGGCCTCCAGGTAAAGGCTGGCCCTGCCTCAGGCCACATTGCCGGAGCGATCAGTCAACTGCATGCGCACAAGGCTAGGCCCTGGCGCTTGCAGGCCATCCGACTTACTTCGTTTGCGCCCAGGTGTCGCGCAGCGTCACGATCCGGTTCAACACCGGTTTATCCGGGGTCGAGGTCTTGCTGTCGACGGTGAAGAATCCCAGTCGCTCGAACTGCCAGCTGTTGCCCGCCACCAGTTCCGTGCCTTCCTCTACCCAACCCTGCACCGTCTGCATGGACGCGGGATTGAGGTGGTCGAGAAATTCCTTGTCGCCGCTATCCGGACGGGGATCGGCGAACAGGCGATCGTACAGGTGAATCGTGGCTGGAATGGCGTATTTGGCGCTCACCCAGGTGATGTTGCCCTTGACCTTCACGCTGTCGGCCCCCGGCGTACCACTCTTGGTGTCGGGCAGGTATTCGGCATGCACTTCCACGATGCGACCGTCGGCATCCTTCACGCATCCCGTGCAGGTGACGACGTAGCCGTATTTCAGGCGCACGGTGTTGCCCGGGAACAGGCGGAAATATTTCTTGGGCGGCTCTTCGCGGAAATCATCGCGCTCGATCCACAGCTCTCGCGTGAGCGTAAAGGTGCGCTGTTCGGCGTCCGGCAGGTGCGGGTTGCGCGGCGCACTACAGATTTCTTCCCGATCGGCGGGGAAGTTCGTCAGCACCAGCTTGACAGGGTCCAGTACCGCGACGCTGCGGTTTGCGATCGGGTCGAGATCGTCGCGCACGGCTTGCTCGAGCAGGCTGTAGTCGATACGGGAATCCGATTTCGAGATGCCCGTGCGCTCGCAGAACAGGCGGATCGCCGCCGGCGTGTAGCCACGGCGTCGCATGCCCACCAGCGTGGGCATGCGCGGATCGTCCCAACCCTGCACATGGCCTTCACGCACCAGTTGCAGCAGTTTGCGCTTGCTGGTGACGATGTAGCTGAGATTCAGGCGGGCGAATTCATACTGGTGGGGCAGGGGCTCTGCCAGCAGGCCCAGCTCGGCCAGGCGCGCCAGCAGCCAGTCATACAGGGGGCGCTGGTCTTCGAATTCAAGGGTGCAGATGCTGTGCGTAATGCCTTCGAGTGCATCTTCCAGCGGGTGCGCGAAGCTGTACATCGGGTAGATGCACCATGCATTACCCGTGCGATGGTGCGTGGCGTGGCGCACGCGATAGAGCACCGGATCGCGCAGGTTGATGTTCGGCGATCCCATGTCGATGCGGGCGCGCAGCACCATGCTGCCGTCGGGATGCACACCCTCACGCATTTCACGCAGGCGCGTCAGTGATTCCTGTGCGGGGCGGTCGCGCCAAGGCGAATTCTGGCCGCGCTCGGTCAGCGTGCCACGCATTTCACGAATGACTTCGGCGCTTTGTTCGTCGACGTAGGCATGACCGGCTTCAATCAAGGCCTCGGCAAACCGATACATGTGCTCGAAATAATCGCTGGCGAAATACAGATTGCTCTGGCCCGCGTCATCCCACGAGAAGCCCAGCCACTTGACCGCATCGATGATGCCGTCGACATATTCCTGGTCTTCCTTCTCGGGATTGGTGTCGTCGAAGCGCAAATGACAGACCCCGCCGTAATCGCGCGCGAGCCCGAAGTTCACGCAGATCGATTTGGCATGACCGATGTGCAGATAGCCGTTGGGCTCTGGCGGAAAGCGCGTGCGTATGCGGGCCTGATCGGGGGCGGTATCGCGCTGCACGGCGGCAGGCCCGGGCGTACCGGACCAGCGTTTGTCGGCGAAACGATTCTCGCGAAGATCGGCATCAATAATATGACGCAGGAAGTTGGCCGGAGCCGGAGTCAGGGAAGGGGTGGTCATGCGAGACGTCGATGATTACAGCCGTAAAGTGTACATTTTGCCACGTATGGCCCTGCCTGCCCCTTGATGGGGCAAGTCGAACTAAACTACGGCCCATTATGGACCTCACGCTCCTATCCTGGACTCGAACGCAATTCATGGGAAGCCTCGGCTTCCTGGTTTTCTTCATGTCCGTTTCACTGGGCCTGTCCTGGATGCTGCTGCTGTTCAAGTGGCGGGCAGGTCGGGGCGGCAATGTCGCCTGGCTGGCGGCCTATCGATTCTGGGTGCGCATCTTTGCGCTGGCCCTCGTGCTGGTTCTGGGCGGTGGTGTGGCCGTGCTGTTTCAGATGGGCGCGCTGTGGTCCGGGCTGATGGAACGCATCGGCAACATTGCCGGCCCGCTGCTTGGCTATGCCGTCATCTCCGTGTTCGTGTTCAAGTCGTGTTTTCTGGGGGTGATGCTCTTCGGCCAGCGCCGCGTTTCCGAACGCATGCACACGTTTGCGGTCGCCATGGTGGCCATTGGTCAGTGCGTGGCCCTGTTCTGGCTGGTCGTGCTGCAGGCCTGGCTCGAGAACCCCCAGGGTGCCCGTCTGTTCGAAGGGCGCTTCCAGGTCTATGACTGGGCTGCGGTCATTCTGCATGGTTCGCTCACCTGGCGCATGGGTGTGCTGGCCTGCAGTGCGGCGCTTGCCGCGGCCTTTCTCATCTTGGGCGTGACGGCCGGGCAGGCCCTGCGGCGCAAGCTCGAAGAGGGCGAACGTCTGGCGTTTCACTGTGCCCTGGTCGTGGCCGCCGTTGCCAGCCTGCTCCAGTTTCCGCTGGCAGCAGGCACCTATCATCAATTCGTCCAGTTGCAGCCTGCCAAGGCGGCGGCCATTGCCGGTTATTGGGAAACGGGCAGTCCGCCCGATCTGGTGCTCATGGGCTGGCCCGACGCAGCCGAAGAGGTCAACCGTGGTGTGTGGCGCATTCGGGATGCTGGCGCGTTCATGCTGGCCAAGGACGATCAGGGCGCGCCGGTCGCGCTGGACAAGTTCTCCGGCATGCGCCCGCCTGTGGTAGCGACATTTCTTACCTGGCGTGCGGTGGGTGTGCTGGCGCTGGTCATGACATTCATTGCCTGGGCCGTTCTGCTGCGGGTGCGGGGCCGAGGCTTCGATCCAGGCGTGATGTCGCGGCGTTCGCTGAGATTGCTCTCTGGCGGGATGTGTCTGGGGGCCGTGGCGTCCGTGTTGCGGGTGTGGGGCGATTTCCTGGGGCTCTCGCCCTATCTCGTACTGAACACCGTGACCCAGACTGAGGTGCTCGGCCCGATGCGCCGG
>JBAZPE010000415.1:0-3379 GCA_041648375.1 Burkholderiaceae bacterium
GCCAGGTCGGCCGCGTCGAACGAGTTACCCAATTTGCGACTCAGCCACGTCTGCAGCCAACCGTGATGATGGCTGTAAAGCGTTTCGATCGTAGCGAGGGGGGCAGATTCGATGGCATTCACAATGAGCGACAGTCTAGCTCAATAGGAATGAGAAACACTACCATTTTCTTATGGGATGCCCGATTTCATGTTCGGGTAGTCGTCCGCCCAGGGCAATCAGTATGATCGTGCGTGAAACGCTCAAGCGTGTCCATTACGGCCTGGCGTGCTGACGACGTTTCGCCCACTTGTAGGCGAGCACCCATAATGGCGTCGCGATCAGCATGGATCCCAGATAGGGGAATACGGCACGCCACTCGTAATAGATCTGGATCGGCATGCTGAAAAAGCTCGTGTAGCTGTCGAACTCATCTACTTTGAACAGGTGACCAGACAGCATCACGGATGCACCCACCATGGCCACATATAGAAGCGCCAGCAAGCACTTCATTGTTGTGGGAAGCGGCGCGTTCCATTCATCGTCGCCAAGTTTCTTTCCCACCCGCCTGACAGCCCAGATATAGAGAGAGCCAGGAATAAGCAAAAACAGGGCGATGTACAGCAGGACGGCGAATGTCGCAAAGAAACCCATCAAGAGGGTTGCCAGGCTTTGCTCGAGTTCGCCTGCAAACAACTTGAGGACGGCATCGCACAGAACAGATAGCCACCATGCCGCGACGACAGTCACGGTCAACAAGATGGGCGCCTTGGTTGTCCGGGCTTTCGTCAGCAGGGTGTACACGACGTTCCGTCGTGGCAGGTCACGCAGTTCTTTGGATGCTGTCATGCTGTGATCTCAGCAGGGGAGGGCTTCATCGCGAGGCGAAGAGGCTGGGTCGACATTCAAGGCAAAGGCGGGTAAGCGTTCGGATGCTGCGCCAATCGTAATGCAAACATGCTGTGTCGGGTCGAGCAGTAGGATATATTCGACTAGCTTATTTATGCAGAGACTGACGAGATGAAGAAAAAGAAAACGCATGCAGAGATACCGTTGACGGTTGACGGAATCGAACTCAAGTGTCAGGTGCCTTATCGATACCTGAACCAGGTTGCGAATTCCGATGATATTCACACCGACCGGGATTATGTGCGCATTGCGTTGGAGAACATCGCGGCGATCACGGTGGCTGCACGCACCCGCCTGGCTTCGCATGTGCAGGGCAAGCCTCTGCTGTTGGAACGGGCCGATTTTCCGCCAAAAGTGTAGGGAGCTGGCGAGCGCAACATGCTGTCTCGCAAGCGCATGGGCGAGAGACAGGATCGTAAGCCTGATGCCCATGGCTGCGTTCACTGGCGACCAGGAGCGACTGGGCTCGCACATGTCCCAAGCTGCTCTGGCGTTGCGTTGGACAATGCCGATAGCCTGGCACCACGCAGGCATTGTGCGAGAGGATCGTCTTTCTGCGGCCAGAGGTTTCTATCCTGACACAGCATCATCCGGGTGGCTAGCAACCCAATCGCATCGGGATCGTCGACTTCGAGCCAGTTGGACTGGTGGACAAATTCGTGCGTGGTCTCACAGCTGTCCCGGGTGACGGGGCCTGTCATTTCGTAAGCCAGTACGGGTTCTGTCGCTTCTTGGGCGGAAGATGATCGAGGCGCCTGCGAGGCCGACGTCGTGTCACTTGTGGTGTTGCCGCTTTTCAGCAAAGTTTTTACCATCGGGACCGCCAGGCCCAGCACCAGTGAAGCCAGCAGCAGCATTCCGATGACGCGGGAACTCGAACCGATCAGCTTGGCCTGCCATTTTCGTCTGCGCAACCATCCAGGAGGCAGGCTCGCATAGGCGTGTTCCCAGCGTTCCAGGTGTTCGGGCGATAGTCTCAGCGCCAGCCATTCAGGAAACTGCTGTTGCAGCGATCGCAGAAGTGGCCAGTACTCGTAGATTTGTTTGCGCGAGGGCCGCTCAGCCTGCGTCACCACGCGAAGCGTGTTGTTGCGCCCGGCAATGATGGGAATTTCCTGCGCCTCCCACTGAAGCGTCTGATTGATCACGCGTGAAATCCACTCGGCGGTGGCGGCTGGCACCTGGGGGCGGGCGTTGCGCTCGGTCCAGCCAAAGCGGGTGGCGGCCGCATCGAACAGGGCTGCATGGCCGGCTGGCGCGCGGTGCAGGGCTTGGGCAATCTCACGCTCGAGTTCGATCTGGCTGTCCAGTGCGCTCAGGCGCGGATCGTCCAACGCCTGTGCGAGCAAGCTGTCTACTCGAGCATTGTCAGCATCGAGCAGCCTCGACATCCATTGCGCCAGCGCCGCGCGGCTATCAGCATGCTGTTGAAACAGATCTTGCGCATCATGGCCGGAGGGCTGATCGTCGCCCGTCTCGAAGATTGGTTCACGCTCGTCGTGAAATGGATCGCCCTTAGATGAATCCTCATTAAATGGATCGCCGGGTTGCGATTGGCCCAGCTGCACATGGACGGAGGATGACGGTACGCCCAGAATGTCGGCAAGGGTGTCTGCTGCGCTTGGCGGCTTGTCTGACTCCGAACGACTTTCGGTATCCTCATCCACATCCGGCCCCATGGGGCCTGGATCGGGATCGGAGGACAGACCGGCTTGAGGATCATCACCCCAAGTGTCGTCGTCTGAATCGTCCGCCGCCTCTCTCGCCCAGGCGCTTGCCTGCTCGTAGGCACGCCTCAGTACTTCGAAGCCCTCCCGATCCTGCTGTTGGTCGATACGTTTGAGTGCCACGGCATAGGCGCGTTTGATCGATTTGATGTCGGTCGTGGGCGCCAGCCCCAGACGTTCGAAAAACCAGAGAGTAGGCATGGACAGGGTTCAGTGACGGGTGATCGGATGGGCAGAAAAGGGCGGTCGCGCAAGTCAGAAGGTGAAGTCCGGGTCGAAATGCGTGTCGCGTTCGAAAAAACCGACAGCCTTGCGCAGCCGTTCGCGAGCGGCACGAATCAGCCTCTCATCCTGCTTTTCCAGCGTCAGCTCGAATTGCGAAATCTCGTCGCCGAGGCGTTCCCGCATGTCACCGCGTAGTTGCTGAAATACCCTTTCGGCCTGTGCCACGAGGGTTCGGTTTTCCGTTTTTTCACGTGGGTGAATCTTCAGTTCGGCCAACGCAGCCAGGCGGGCCGAGATTTCCAGGTCGCTGAGTACACCAGCATTGCCGGTGATGACCACACGATAGACTTCCTTGGTGGCACGTACCGTTGCCTCGGCTTCGAGCAAGCCGTTTACATCGTAGGTGAACCGCACATCCACGGCAGCCTGTTCACGCGGCAGACGCGGCAGGGGCACATTCAAGGTGCCCAGCTTGATGTTGTCCCGTACCAGGCGGGCTTCGCCCTGAAAGATCTCGAATTCCAGCATGCGCTGACCCT
>JBAZPE010000416.1:0-3377 GCA_041648375.1 Burkholderiaceae bacterium
AGCGTCTGGGACAGCGTCTCGACGCGTGGCGCTGATTAGCCATTTTCTGTGCAAAGCCTGTCGCCAGGCGCGAATCAGTCCCGCCTAGTCGCCAAGGGAAAATCAATCCTGCAGCAGGGCCAACCTCGGCATCACGCGCTGCGCACTCGCCCCGGTGCCAGAAACGATCTCCTCCATACTCGTCTCACGCAGCGCCGCCAGCGCCTGCGCCACGCCCCGCACCTGCGCAGGCGTGTTACGCCGGTTCTCCGCCATAAGCCAGGCTGGCGCGATATCAGGCGAGTCAGTCTCAAGCACTAGATGCTCGATGGCACGCGTTGCCGCGTGGCGGCGAATTTGCCGGCTGCGTTCGTAGGTCATCTCGCCACCCACGCCCAATGCAAAACCGTGCGCAATGAAGGCATCGGTCTGCTGATCGCTGCCGTTATAGGCGTGCGCAATACCACCCGGAGAACGCGGCAGGCGCCGCAGGTATTTCAGCAAGATATCCTGGGAGCGGCGCACGTGAAGCAGCAGGGGCAAGCCAAACTCCACCGCCAGATCGAGCTGAGCGCGATAGAAGCGCTCTTGCTTGTCGCGTGCGGGGCCACTGGCGATTTCCTTCACGAAGAAATCGAGACCGATTTCGCCGATCGCCACGAAGCGCGGGTCGGGCAAGGCGCGCTCGATCGCCTCGCGCAAATGGCGAAGATCGGCATCCTGCGCGCGATGCACATACAAAGGGTGGATGCCGAGGGCATAACGACCGCCAGGCACGCGGTGCGCCAGGTCACGAACAATGTCGAAATTCGCGCGCTCGATGGCGGGAATCACGATGGTGCGTACGCCGGCCGTGATGGCTTCGGCCACGACAGCGTCGCGATCCGCATCGAATTCTGCAGCATCCAGGTGGCAGTGGGTATCGATCAGCAATGCCGTGCCTCCCAAAGACGTGTCCCGCTAGCTGGAAACCAGCTTGCCCGCATCCATCAACAATCGGCGATCGGCGCGCGCAGCCAGTTCAGGGTCGTGCGTGACGATCGCGAAAGCGGTACCCGATTCACGATTGACTCGCGACAACAATTCGAACATGGCCTGCGCCGTGTGGCGATCGAGGTTACCCGTGGGCTCGTCGGCCAACACACACACCGGCCGCGTCACCAGTGCGCGCGCAAGCGCCACTCGCTGACGCTCGCCACCGGATAATTGGCCGGGGAAGTGCGTGATCCGGTGCGACAACCCCACCAGATCGATCACCTCACGCGCCTTCTCGCGCGCCAGCTCGCGTGATTCACGGCGAACGATCAATGGCATCGCCACGTTATCGAGCGCCGAGAATTCCGGCAGCAGATGATGGAACTGATAAACGAAACCCAGGCTGCGGTTGCGCAAGGCGCTCTTGCGCGCCTCGGACAAGCCAGCGGAGCTTTCACCGGCCACCACGACCGAGCCGCTGGTGGGTTCGTCCAGCAGCCCGAGAATGTGCAGCAAGGTGCTCTTGCCTGAACCCGATGCCCCAACAATGGCAACCATCTCGCCGCGTGCGACCGAAAAACTGACGTCGCGCAGCACGTCCACCCGTTCGTTGCCTTCGTCGTACACCTTGACGAGGTTCTCTGCCTTCAAGGCGATATCAGTCATGGCGCAGCACCTGTGCAGGTTGCAGGCGCGAGGCGCGCCAGCTGGGATAAAGGGTTGCCAGCAAGGACAGCACCAGGGAGGTGACGCCGATGATGGTGATATCACCCATCTGCGGATCGGACGGCAAGACCGAAATGAAGTAGATCTCGGGCGAGAGGAATTTCACGCCGACGAGACGCTCGAGGAATGGCACGATCACATCGATGTTGTAGGCCACGGCCATGCCGCCGCCCACGCCCAGTATGGTGCCGACCACCCCGATGAGGGCACCCTGCACCAGGAAGATGCGCGCGATTTCGCCCGGCCCCGCCCCCAGTGTGCGCAGGATGGCAATGTCCGACTGCTTGTCCTTCACGGCCATCACCAGTGAGGACAGCAAATTGAACGCCGCGACGGCAATGATCAGGGCCAGGATCAGGAACATCATGCGCTTTTCGGTCTGCACGGCGGCGAACCACACCCGGTTCTGCCGGGACCAGTCGCTGGCGGTCAGCGAGGGAGGCAACGATTTGCGCAGTTCGGCCGCCACCTGAGGTGCCAGCTGCATATCCTTGATACGCAGTCGCACGCCTGCGGTACCGCTTTCGCGGAAGACGCGTGCCGCATCCTGATTATCGATAAAGGCCAGACCGGTGTCGTATTCATAGTGGCCGGACGAGAACAAACCGACCACGGTGAACTGACGCATGCGCGGCGCAAAGCCCGCCGGGCTGATCGAGCCCTGAGGCGCCATCATCAGCACGGTGTCGTTGACCTTCACGCCCATCTGGTCGGCCAGGTCACGCCCCAGCACCAGGCCGAAAGAGCCCGGCTGCAAGGCGGTCAGGGAACCTTCCACCATTTGCTTGGGCAGATCCGACACACTGCCCTCGGTAGCCGGGTCGATGCCCCGAACCTGAACCCCGCGCAGGGCCTGACCACGCACCAGCATGCCTTGCGCACCGACGAAGGGCGCGCCACCCTGAACCTCGGGATTCTCGCGCGCAGCGTCGTAGATGGACTGCCACTGATCCAGCACACGTTCGGGTGCCGCACCAGGTGCGAACAGCTCGATGTGCGGCAAGACCGAGAGCATGCGATCACGCACATCGCGCTGGAATCCGTTCATCACGGAAAGCACGATGATCAGCGCGGCGACGCCCAGCGCAATGCCCGCCATCGAGGTGGCAGCAATAAAGGAAATAAAGCCATCACGCCGGCCGCGGCGCTGGCCCAATCGGGCCATGCCCGCATAGCGGGCCCCGATCCAGAGTTCGTAGGGTATTTTCACACCCGCATTATGTCATTAGTCAGCGTGTCCGAAGGCACACCACTACAATGCGACCCATGCAAATAGTCATCCCTGGCGGCCTGCCCCCGCCGCCCTACGCCGCCGAACTGGCCAAGTACCTGCCCGAGCATGCGCCCTCCCTGGTCGACATTCTGGGTCACACCCGCACGCGCATGGAGGATTTCGACCCCATCGCCGCAGGTTGCACCACATTCGAAGCCTGGCAACTGGCGCAAGCCGGTTTTCCCGGTGAGCCCGATATGCCCCTGGGTGCCGGCCTGGGACCGCTGCTGGCCCGGTCACCGGCAGGTGGTCCGGCGCCCGTCTGGCTGGCCGATTTCGTGCATCTCGCACTCGGGACCGATCAGGCCAGCCTGATCCCGGCCGAATCCCTGGCGCCCTCATTGAAAGAGGCGCGCGCCCTGCTCGAAGCCATTGAACCCGCCCTCACCGAGGCTGGTTTCACCGCCCGTCTGATCGATGCGCT
>JBAZPE010000417.1:0-3372 GCA_041648375.1 Burkholderiaceae bacterium
CGAAAGCAACAGTGTGCGCGGGAAATGCTCGTGCACCAGATCCATGTCGTGCAGCACGGCGATCACGCTGCGCCCCTGCTCATGCCAGCGGCACAGCAGATGCATCAGTTCTTCCGTAGTGTGCGTGTCCACGGCCGAGAAGGGTTCGTCCAGCAGCAGCACCTGCGCGTCCTGCATCAGCAGTCGGGCAAACAGCACGCGCTGCAATTGCCCACCGGACAGCGTGCCCACGATGCGGTGACCACTGCCCTTTAACCCCACCATGGCCAGGGCCTGATGCACACGATCCATTTCATCGTCGGTCATGCGCCGCCAGGCACCGCTGCGCCGCCAGGCACCCATGGCGACCATTTCCAGCACCGTGATGGGAAACGCGCGGTCGAGCTCACCTGCCTGTGGCAACCAGGCCAGGTCATTGCGCTGGGCGCCGTGCACCCGCACGTGCCCTGCGGAGGGTTTGAGCACGCCCATGATCCCTTTGATCAGCGTGGACTTGCCCGCACCATTGGGGCCGACGATCGCCGTCATGGAACCCGGCGAAAACCGACCGGACACGTGCCGCACCACCTGCCTGCCCTTGAAACCGAGACAAACATCGTCAAGCTCTATACTGACGCCCTGAGCGGGAATGACTGTGGTCATCACTGCCCCCAACCCAGGGCCCATCCCGTCATGATCCACAGCCCCAGGCTCACGCCCAGGGCCACAGCCACCCGCGCCCAAGCCGATGTCAGCAGGAACGGACGCTTGTGCGATCGGGGCACAGATACAGGGTGGAGGGGATCTTGCGCAGACATTTCTTGGTGCGTCGGAGAACCGACAGCTATGGATCAGCAGATAAACATGCGGTTAAAGAATTCGTATGTTATATCATAACTAACTCATTGCGGACTCGTACATGGCTTCTTCCAGCACCGTTACCGACACCGTCAGCGCTCAACTGAGCTTGGCCGACGAACTGTGCGAGCAGAGCGGCCGTCGTCTGACACCCATTCGACGCAAGGTCCTAGAACTGCTGCTGCGCCAGGAAGGGCGTAGCCTGAAGGCCTATGAATTGCTTGAAGCCATGCGCGATGTTCATCCGGGGTCTGCCCCGCCCACGGTCTACCGCGCACTGGACTTCCTGGTTGAAGCGGGGCTGATCCACCGGCTCGACGCCGTGAACGCATGGATCGCCTGCCACGATGCAGGCGGTGCTCCGCACGATCTGCTGGTGGTCTGCACCCATTGCGGCGCAGTGGCCGAGATCAGCGACCCCGTCATGAGTGCACGGCTGGCCGAGCGCGTCGCGCTGACCGGTTTCCGCCCGACCTCTCATGAAACCGAAATTCGCGCGCTGTGCGCCAAATGCCAGAACGATCCGCAGGCCGACAATGGCGCCTGTCATGCGCATGGGCATGCCCATTCACACTAGTGAATGCGGTGGTTATGGTGCCCCGACAACACGGCAAAATCGTTACAAACCGCAATCATTTAAGCCCGGTTACACCCTGGGGTAGTCCGGGGTTTGCCGCAGGCGTGTGTCTGTGATGTAATCCGGCGTCCGGTTGCCACCGCAACCCCATGCTTCGGTCGGTGGGCATATGCCCCGGCCGCGGCTTTCTGATTGCCGCCTTGCCATGACCTCCCCACGCAGCCTGACCGATATGGTCCCCGTCACCATCCTCACCGGCTTTCTCGGTGCGGGCAAGACCACCCTGCTCAAACGCATCCTTACCGAGTTCCATGGTCGCCGCGTCGCGGTCATTGAAAACGAGTTCGGTGAAGAAAGCATCGACAATGAATTGCTGATTCAGGACAACGACGAGCAAATCATCGAGCTGAGCAACGGTTGTGTGTGCTGCACCGTGCGTGGTGACCTGATGGACACGTTGAATGACCTGCGCGCCAAGCGCATGGCCGGCACGCTGAACTTCGAGCGCGTGATTCTCGAGACCACCGGCATGGCCAACCCCGGCCCGGTGTGCCAGACGTTCTTCATGGACGACGATGTGGCTGAGTACTTCCGGCTTGATGCCGTGGTCACGGTCGTCGATGCCAAGCACGGCATGCAGACGCTGGACGAACAGCCCGAAGCGCAAAAGCAGATCGGTTTTGCGGATCGCATCCTGATCTCCAAGCGCGACCTGGTCACTGACGCCGAATACGAAGCGCTGCGCGCACGCGTGGTGCGCATCAATCCGCGCGCCCCGATTACACCGGTGAATTTCGGTGAAGTGGACCTGAAATCGATCATCGACATCAGCGGCTTCAATCTGAACTCGATCCTGGAGATCGACCCCGATTTCCTCGCCGACGACCATCCCGATGCGGCGCACGCGCACAGCCATGGTCACGACCATGATCACAAGCACGGCCACGATCACGCGCATCACGACCACGAGCATGGCGAGCATTGCAACCATCCTTCACATCATCACCATGATGATGAAATCGGGTCGTTCGTGTTCCGTTCCAACAAGCCTTTTGATCCGGCCCGCCTGGAAGAATTCCTGGGTGGTGTGGTGCAGATATACGGTCCTGACCTGCTGCGCTACAAAGGCATTCTGTACATGAAGGGCCTGAATCGCCGCATGCTGTTTCAGGGTGTACACATGATGATGGGTGCCGAGCCTGGCAAAGCCTGGCTCACATCGGAAAAACGCGGTACAAAAATGGTCTTCATCGGCCGCAAACTGCCCAAGGACATCTTTACCCGTGGGCTGGAGCAGTGCCTGGCGCAATAAGCAGCACGCACCGGGATTCGATTCATTGTGGAGTATTTCATGGCTACCAAGGCAGCAACTAAAAAACCAAGTAAATCGGGCTCCGGCACGATTGATCTGCCCAGCGAAACCGAATTGCTGGCCATGCCCGAGTCCGACTATATGAACGACCGACAGCTGGCATTTTTCAGAGAGCGCCTGCGCGAACTGGAGCAGGGCATCTTGAGCAACGCAGGTCAGACTACCGAGCATTTGCGCGAAGCGCAGTTTGTGCCGGATCCGGCCGACCGTGCAACGATCGAAGAAGAGCACGCACTCGAACTGCGCACGCGTGATCGCGAACGCAAGTTGTTGAAAAAAGTGCAGCAATCTATTGCACGTATCGACAGCGGTGAGTACGGATGGTGTGAAGAAACGGGTGAAGCTATCGGTCTGCCCCGTTTGATGGCACGCCCTACGGCAACGTTGTCACTGGAAGCGCAGGAACGACGCGAAAAACGCCAGAAGCTCTACGGCGACTGACGCTGTCCTGCCGCGCTCACGCCCTGCGGCGTGAGCCTGGCGGCGTCCTCGCGGCGCGTGGCTGCCATTGCCTTCTGAAACCCCTGACCGCGTGTCAGGGGTTTTTCTTTATGGAAGCGTCGCGACCCGTCTTTTTTTATGCCAA
>JBAZPE010000418.1:0-3366 GCA_041648375.1 Burkholderiaceae bacterium
GCTGATGGCCGCGATGGTCACGCTGTTGATGGTGATCAGCCCGTTGTCGTCGACGCTTTCCGCGTATGTCTGGCTGACAGGGAGTGTTTTTGGCACTTCCTGGCCCGACGTGACATCGATGTTCCTGTGGCTGTGCGCCATCATGCCTGCGTTGGTTTACCTGTCCCGAACGGTCGATGTGCTTGAACTGGATGACGCCTTCGCCGTTGGGCTGGGCCTGCGTGTGCAGCATGTGCGGATGCTGCTGCTGGGCCTGAGCGTGGCCCTGGCCGCAAGTGCGGTCGCACATGCCGGTGCCATCGGCTTCGTCGGCCTGATCGCGCCACATATCGCCCGCGCGCTGGTAGCTCACACGTTTGCAGGCCTGGCGGTGGTGACCGCGCTTGTCGGTTCGATACTTGTCGCGCTCGCCGATCTGGCAGGAAGGACACTTTTCCTGCCCCTGGATTTGCCCGCCGGTATGTTCGTATCCGGGCTGGGCGCCGTGTTTTTTCTCTATCTCCTGATACGGCAGTTCCGTTGATGCCCCCATGCGCATGTGCAGACTTCCATGACCTCTGACGACCTGAACCGGGCTTTGCCCGATAGACCGCCGATTGAATGCCCTTTCCCGCTGGAGGGGAAAGGGCTCACGCTGGACTACGGGCGCCATACCGTCATCGACAATCTGGATGTCGCCGTCCCGGCCGCTTGCGTCACCGTGCTCGTCGGCAGCAACGGCTGCGGCAAAAGTACCCTGCTCAAGGCGATGGCGCGATTGCTCAAGCCCAAGACAGGTGTGGTGATTCTCAACGGGACGTCTATTCATCAGAAATCGACGAGCCAGGTCGCACGCGAGCTGGCGGTCCTGCCCCAGACGCCGCTTGCGCCCGACGGCCTGACGGTCGAACAACTTGTCCGTATGGGGCGATACCCACACCAGAGCTGGCTGCAGCAATGGACGAAACAGGATCAGGAGAAAGTCGACAGCATTCTCGAGGCCACCGAGTTGCAGGCGTTTCGATCGCGGCCGGTCGACGAGTTGTCCGGTGGCCAACGCCAACGTGCCTGGATTGCGATGACGCTGGCGCAAGACACTGATCTGCTGTTGCTCGATGAACCCACGACGTATCTCGACCTCGCGCACCAGATCGACATTCTGGATCTGCTGCACAACTTGAATGTCGATCACGGCAAGACCATTTTGATGGTGCTGCACGATCTGAATCTTGCTGCGCGCTACGCTCACCATATGATCGCCATGCGCGATGGCGGTATTCATACGCAAGGCGCGCCCGCCGAGATCTTCACTGAGTCGATGGTGAAAGCGGTCTTTGGACTGGACTGCCGCATTATCGAAGACCCCGTCTTCGGCACGCCATTATGCATTCCGATGGGTCAACGCCGCACAGGCGCGGGCAGGCGTTAAGCCATGTCCGCTTTCGATCTCGATCAATGGTCCGTGTTGGCAGATTCGCTTTCGCTCGCTCGCGCGGATCAACCGACGCCACGGCGCGCGCTGGACACGCGCCAACTGCTGGATGTGGACCGATGCCGCTCGGTACTCGATGAGCTGGGGCCGATCATCGGCTCGCCATCGCGCGCGGTGACCGCGTCGTTATTGGGGAAACGGATCGCTTTTCTGGTGGTCTCGCCCAGCTTGTATGCCATGTCGATGTTCGACGAAGGCCTGGACCTGCGTCTGGATAATTGCGTTACCGACTACACCCATCATGAAGGCGCCTGGCGATCACGCCTGATTCTGAAGTCGCTTGCCACCGAACGCCCCGGGATCGAGGGCCGTGACCCCTGGCGTGAGCGGATCGTTGAGGGCATATTCGCCGGGCATCTGTCAGCCTTGTGGGGCACGCTGCAAGCCGCATCGGGTATCGCGCCCCGTATTCTGTGGGAGAACACGGCGGTCCGGGTCTATAGCCTCTACGAGCGACGAATCGCCAGGCTCGACAGTTCGTTCCAGCGCGACCAGGCCATGGCTGATTTTCGGTACCTGACGCAAGACGCGTTGGCCGGCGTGTTCGCCCAGACTGAAAATCCGCTCGCTCGTTATTTTTTTGAGCCTCGCAGAATTCGATTGGCGGGCCAGTCCTCCAAAGCCATTCGTGTGCGCAAGACATGTTGTCTGTATTTCATGGCGACCAAGCCTGCGGAGTACTGTTCGACGTGTCCGCTGCTGTATCCCGCAGCGTGAGTGCACGGCATCCCTCATGGCTTTCCCTTAGGGGTAAACCATGGTCGAAATCCGGAAACCTGCGATTGCGCAATCGCTTTCCGGTGAGGCTATATCAGAACTGAATTAGCTCACGATGTTTTGGAATTTGACCGTCTTAAATGACAGGTCATAGGCTTACCGCTTTTCCACATTCAGGAGTCGACGGTGCCGATCATTTCCATCGCCCAGTCTGCGCAGGCCAGCGGCATGCAGCCCGAGGGCTGCGTGGCTTTTCCGCTGAGTGAGCCTGCCGTTCGCACAAGCGGTATCGAAGTAACGGTGCCAGGCGGAGGCGAGAATCGCAGCGGCCTCTGGGAGTGTGGCGTCGGCATGTTCAAGCGTCAATTAGAGAACGCTGAAGTGATGCACATCCTGGCCGGTGAATGCACATTCACCGAGGACGAGCAGGAACCCCTGCAGATACGCGCTGGAGACACGGTGTTTTTTGGGGCAGGCACGCGCGGCGTATGGGATGTCAAAGCCCCGCTGCGCAAGGTCTACGTCATTCTGGCCAGTTGATCAGCCTGGCCAGTCCATTCATTCAAATCCGATCTGCCCTCTTATCTGGAGTTCCGTCATGTCTTGCTCACGCAGAAATTTCATTCGCGCGCTGACCGTCGCGCCGCTTGCAGGAAGTACCGTCTTTTTGACAAGCCGCGCATCCGCTGCGTCGTCACGCGAGTATCCGGCCCAACCCATCAAATTCGTCGTGCCCTTCTCGCCTGGCAGCAGCACCGACATCGCAGGACGCCAGTGGGCAGAAGTCGTCGGAAAAGCTTTTAACGGCGCAAACGTGATTGTCGAGAACCGGGCAGGCGCAGGCGGCACGATCGGTGCATTGAGTGTGGTGCGCGCGCCCGCAGACGGCTACACGCTCCTCTACAGCACGGCCACCACCTGGGCCATTGCGCCGTTCATCTATCCCGACCTGGCCTATCAACCCAAGCGCGATCTGGTGCCGATCGCAGTGACCACCAGCGTGCCTGTGTTCCTGGTGGTGGCTGGAGATAGCGACATCAAGGATTTCAAGGATCTGGCTGCACGCGTGAAGGCCAGACCCGACCAGTACAACTATGGCTCCAATGGCGTGGGCGCACACAGTCACATCACCTGCCAGTTGCTCGCCAATCGCATGGGCGCGCCGGGACTGCTGCATG
>JBAZPE010000419.1:0-3356 GCA_041648375.1 Burkholderiaceae bacterium
CGCAGACCGTTCTGGTGCTGGTCAACGAGATTGCGGCAGGAGATATCGGCGTGGTGTTCGGGCGCCACAGAGTGACCGACGGCGCAGAGATGCTGCTCGCGTGCGGCACGGATCTGATCACACTGTCCGAAGGCGCCGACGCTTCTTACTGGATCGAAGCGCCGGCTGCCCTGCGCGAGCGTGAGAAGGCCGCACCCACATTCCACACGCGTGCCGACAGTGACGAAATTGCTGAGCGTTTCGCCACGATCGTCGCCCGGCATGTTGCAGAATTCTTCGGCATTCAGGAAACGAAGTACCTGCTCGATCAGCTGGAGCGCAAATATCCCGAGCTCGTCAAGGAAACGGTACGCAATGCCCCGGTCCAACGCATTGCGAATGTTTTGCAAAGACTGGTGGTCGAACGAATATCCATACGCAATCTGAAAGGCGTGCTCGAAGCGATCGCGCAGTGGGCGCCCAGGGAGCGGGACAACGTCATGCTGACGGAACACGTTCGCAGCATGCTGGGCCGCTATATCACCGACAAGTTCAGTAATGGGGCACGTATCAACGTGCTGATGCTTTCCGCCGAACACGAGGAGCGGGTGCGGCGAGCCATCCAGCAGACCGCCAGTGGCACGTTTCTGAATCTGCCGCCGGAAGATGCGCATGCCATCGTCGATCAGATCGCACTGCGCCTTAAGGGCGTGTACCTGGCGTTGGACGACATCGTGCTGTTGACGTCTGCCGACACCCGACGCTTCGTCAAGCGCGTCATCGAACCACATTATCCACAGATCGACGTCGTGTCCTACACAGAGATCACAGACCAATCTCGAATCAACGTCATTCACACCGTCTAGCCATCCCATGACCATTGACCTCATTGCACTCATCAACGACGCACTCGTCCATGCAGGATGCGACGACACTGCGACCCAGGATCTGAACCCGCATGCCGCGATCGAGCTCGAATTCCTGTCGATTCCAAAGATCACCATCGAAAGATCCGAAGATGACGCGGTGGTGCTCCACTGTTGCCTCTCGGATCATGCTGATCGATTGCGCACCTGCACGACGTCCAGGCTGGTCGATACGGTGGCGCGCAAAGCGCCCTGGGCACGTCACCACACCGTCTCCCTGCTTGAAGACGACGGGGAGCTGTATCTGACGGCAGTGGTGGGCGATCATTGTCTTCGAAACGGTGCAGGCTTCTCGACGGCTCTGGATGGCTTCTACGAGCGGGTGCACACGCTGTGCGAGGTGGCACGCGGATGAATCAACGATTCCTGCCTCGCTGGATACGCCATAGCGCGCAGCTGACCAGGCTGCATGGCTCGGTGATCCATGCTCCCCTGCAGCGCACGTTTATCGGCGAGAGGTGCGACGTGGTGCGCGACCCCTATCGACCCGATTCCAGGCTCTGCCAGGCACAGACAATCGGCTACACCGACCATGATGCAGTGTTGAGCCTGATGGGGAACACGCAGGGCATTCCTCGCAACGCCTGGGTGGTGCCCACCGGCCGTGGCGCCAGTGTGGCGCTGGACGAAAACGCCCTGGGCAGTGCATTGGACGGTGAGGGGCAGACGATCGCCAGACTCGCGCCACCCGCTCTGGTATCGGTGCCGGTCCACAGACTCGCGCTGGACGCCGCGCCACCCTCTCTTGATCGACGGCGCGGCGTCGATCATATCTTCGAGACAGGTGTTCGCGTCATCGATGGCATGCTCACCTGCGGTATAGGACAACGTGTGGGAATCTTTGCGGGCGCAGGCGGTGGCAAGACCACGCTCATGTCCATGCTGCTCGCCCATGCCCAGGCCGACGTCTACGTGGTGGGCCTGATCGGCGAGCGCGGTCGCGAGGCAAGCGAGTTCCTGTCACATGGCATCCCCGATGACAAACGGGGCCGCGTCATTCTCGTGTGCAGCACCTCGGACCGCCCCCCCGCAGAACGGCGCAATGCGGCGCATATGGCCACCGCCATCGCCGAGCACTATCGCGACACGGGTCTGAACGTTCTGCTCATCGTGGACTCGATCACCCGCTACGCCCGCGCCCTGCGCGATCTGGCGCTATCGGCGGGGGAGCCGCCCGCTCGGCGGGGCTATCCTGCCTCGGTATTTGATGCGTTGCCCGGTCTGCTGGAGCGGCCTGGCACGCTTGAGCAGGGATCCATCACAGCCTTCTACACCGTGCTGGTGGAGGACGAAGCCCTGGGCGACCCGATCGGAGAGGAAGTTCGGTCGATTCTGGACGGCCATATCTATCTGTCGCGCAAATTGGCCGAACGGGGGCATTTCCCTGCGATCGATGTACTGAAAAGCGCCAGCCGTCTGATGCCGCAACTGGCGCACCCCTCGCATCTGGCGTGTGCGACGGCGCTGCGGGCGAAACTAGCCAAGCTGGCGGATCTTCAGCTCGCACTGGATCTTGGCGAATATCGCAAGGGGCAGGATCAGGAGGTGGACGCCTTGCTCGATGCCAGGCCGGCCATGGACGAATGGCTGACGCAGCCCAAAGACCATGGCTCACGATTGACCGACACGCTGGAGAGTTTGCATGTACTCGCATGAGCGACATCTTCAGTTAGACGGGTTGCAAGACCTCAGACGCGTACGCGAGCGGCACGCGGTCAGCGCGCTGCAACGCGTGCGCGCCGCGCTGGACGAACTGAGAATGAAACTTCGCGATACCGAGCGTGCCATGGCGTCGCTGGAAAGCGAACGCATCGAGCTGTTCGAAAGTCGCCGCGGCATGACCCATCGGGGTGGACTGTTTACGCTGCGACGCCACGCAAGCGAGCTCGAAATGCGTCGCATCGGCCTTGCCCTGACGCGCGCTCAGCTCGAGCTCGATATCGCCACTGCTGTTGAAGAAGAGTCGTGCGCGCGAGCCACTGCGGTGAGTGTCGCACGACAACGCGACAAACTGGAGCATGTCTCTCACCTTTGGCAGCGCGAGTCGCACATCCGCATGCAACGTTATGAAGACGATGCCGCTTAAAGACCTTTCCCATGAAAACTGAAAACTCAGCCGCTTCCGATTTGCCCTTCATGGTGCCTTCCGGCACCACGCCATCCCTGCTCCTGCGGACCCAACACGCTGCTGCAGCACTGAACCCAACCACGGACATCATCGATGCGCCGCGCGATGCACCGCCCCAGACATCCCCTTCCAGCGAAGTGCCTGTTTTCAAATTCAGTCTCTCAGCTGGCATTGCCGTGGATACGGCCGATGACGACGACGACTGGAAGCTTCCCACCGGCATTCCGATGACAGTGGACATTCCGATCACAGGGTCGACAAGAAAGCCTGTTGCGAATGTGACACTGACTGCCGCCGTCGAGGGGAGCGCACCCGCCAATGGC
>JBAZPE010000420.1:0-3349 GCA_041648375.1 Burkholderiaceae bacterium
CCACGATTCAGCGTGTGGCCGAGGCCATCGTGGAGCGCCAGCAGACGTTTTTCGAATATGGGGAAGTGGCGTTGCGCCCGTTAATGCTCAGAGAAATCGCTGATGAGTTGGGCATTCACGAGTCGACGGTGTCACGTGCCACTGGCAATAAATACATGGAGACGCCTCGCGGAATTTACGAATTCAAGCATTTCTTCTCTCGTGAACTTGCGACTGAAACCGGCGGAACGTGCTCGGCGTCGGCCGTGCGTGCGCTGATCAAGGAAATGATCGAGGGCGAGGATCCCAAAGAGCCACTTTCGGATGTCGATCTGGCGCGGCTGCTCGGCGAACAAGGCGTGGTCGTGGCCCGGCGCACGGTGTCCAAGTATCGTGGCCAGCTGAAGACGCCGCCGGCTGAACTGCGTCGCGCGTATTAATCTTGTTCGGGTGAGCCACCACAACGTCGACTGATGACGTTCTGGTGGTTTTTTGAATTGGGCGGGTGCCTATTTCAACTTCCCGAGGTTCGATTCGAGCAATGAATGAGCGGCTCGTTTCTCCCACGATTGCTGCAGCCAAAAGAAAAGGCCGACCTTCGAGATAGGTCGGCCTTCTGGCTTTCAAGCGTCGTGCACCGAGCATCAGCCCGGTCGGACGTGATTACTTTTGCGGTTTTTGACCGGTGTAAGGTGCACCGCCACCTTGCGTGGGTGACACGTTGGTGTTGCCCATATCCGAAGGTGCTTTACCGCGCGGCTCTTTCGAAATCGGCTGCACCGGCGTCGTGGACGTGGGGCTGGGCGTGGTCGAATGAGTGGGCGCGGCGCTGGGGGCACCAGGAGGCACTGCCGTGTTGGGAGGCGTACCGGTCGAGTCGTTAGGCGTGTTCGACGGCGAGGTCGAAGGACCGCTCGTGGAGGTGGCGGCGAAAACGCTGCCACTGGCACACATTGCTGCGATAGCGACTGCAGAAGTCAATTTGCGGATATTCATGTAAGCCTCCAATGGAGTTTGAGCGGACTTACCTTCAAGCAATTGGTGTGCCCGCGTCTTGCTCAATGACGCTATAACGCGCGCTCGAAGACGCGACCCCAGAACTCGATGAACCGCGTCTTGATCCCACGAAGCTCCCATTGCTCCCGATCCACTGCACGCGCGGCCACACGGTCGATGCGAAACAGATTTTCCATCTGACCCGCGAACCGATCGCCGAGTACCACCGCGTTGATTTCGTGATTCAACGTAAAGCTGCGCCAGTCCATGTTGCTGGAACCAACAGTTGCCCATACGCCATCGACCACTGCCGTTTTTGCATGCAGCAATGCGTCGTTGCGCTCGTAGATTTTCACCCCCGCATCAAGCAATTCGCCGTAATGAGAACGGCCCGCCTGCAGAACCAGACCGGAATCGCTGAAACCAGGCAGCACCAGCACGACCTCGACGCCACGCTGCGCCGCCTGCTTCAAGGCATCCAGGAAAGCGGGATCCGGCACAAAATAGGCCATGGTGATGAAGATGGATTTTTCCGCACTTTGAAACGCCGACATCAATGTGAGGTAGACCTCGAAATTGTCATTCGCACCGGGTTCATTCGATAGTATGCGGACAACGTCCTCGCCCCGCTTACTCACGCTGGTGATTAGCCCGCGCTCGACAATCGGTGGCCCCTTCTGCGAACGCCATCCTTCCTGAAACACACGCTCGATTTCCACGACAGCCGGACCGGCAATGCGTATATGCGTATCGCGCCAAGGCGCTTTGCTGGAAGACTGCTGCTCGCGCTTATCCGAACGTGAAGAGCCGAACGACGACGAGGCATAGACCCCGCTGACATTGATGCCCCCCACAAAGCCCACCTGCCCGTCGACGACAAGCAGCTTTCTATGGCTGCGCTCATTGGGCGACCAGCCAAACGGATTGCGGATCGGGTTGATGGGATTGAAAACCAGCACGTCGATACCCGCGTCGCGCATCTTTGCAAAAACCGCATCAGAGGTCGTCATCGTGCCGATGGCATCCACCATCAAGGCGACTGATACGCCCTGCGCACGCTTTGCAATCAACGCATCAGCGAACATGTTGCCCACATCATCAGCGTCGAAGATATAGGTTTCCATATGAATGTAATGCCGCGCGCCCGAGATCGCCGCCAGCATCGCCTTGTAGGTACTTGGGCCATCCGTGAGCAACGACACGTCGTTGCCCGCCACCAAAGGCGCCTTGCTGACGGCCTCCTCCACGGCAAGATGCCTGTCAAGGAAACTCGAACCCGCTTTGGTCGAGGACACGCGGGATACGATGTCGCGACTACGATCAAAAGAAAGGCGACCTGAATCGGTCGCCACGCGGACCTGCGCGCGTTGTGCCTGCAGATTGCCCACGTCGGGAAGATTGGCGCATCCGGCTACCACGAACACAGTGGCCGCACACAATAAAGACCGCCATGTGGCGGCCTTCGATACCAACGTGAGCACTGCGCGACGCGTGCTAAGTGTTGTCCCGCTTATCCTGGGTGCGTTCATTTTGACTCATAGGTGCCTTACGCCCGTCGTCGTCGCCCCGCTCGGCCCGACCTGTTGTCGTAGCCGCGTCGTCCCGCGCTTTGCGGGCCTCGTCCGGGTTGACGTCCTTATCCTTCACTTGTTCGAACTTGGTCTCATCATAGCTGCCTTTGTAGCCGCCTTGATCGCCCCGCTGAAAACCGGGTTCCGATGCCACGTCGTCCCACTGCTTGGATGCATCCAGCTCGGGAGAAAGGCGATCCGGACCGGCATTGGCCTTGTTGTCGCCCTGCTGTCCCTGCGCTGCGCCTGCGCGCTTGTCTTTATCGGTCATGGTGCGTGCTCCTTAAGTTGATGCTCATGGCTGGCTACTGAGCAAGACGCGTACCATCGGGTATCAGTGATTCATCGCAACCTGCCCGCGGATTCCCGGCAACCTGCAAACGGCGGCCGAAAATGAAAACGGCGGCCGAAAAAAAGGCCGAGTCGTCAGACTCAGCCCAGCAATCGCTGCCGTGACCGGAAGGCCGATCCATGCGCCGCTGTCGAGGCGCTACGCGCACGCATCTCCTTGGCGCGACCAGCCGCCTCGCTTTCCACCCACTGCCCATGCAGCCAGCGGCCTTGTGCACGTTCCACCGCTTCGCTGCCAGCGTCCAGCAGCAACTCAATGACATCCTGCTCCTGGGCAAGCGAAACCTGCGCGGTCAGCAAGGCGTACTTGCTTTCCCTGACCGAGCGCAAGGCGCGCGATCTGGATGCAAGCCACAGCGCGCCCACCCACGCCCCGCCAAAGGCGCCCGCTGCCGCCGCGCCGGCCATGGCGAGTGCGGGGCCGCCGAAAGTCATCACCAGCGCCGCGCCGA
>JBAZPE010000421.1:0-3349 GCA_041648375.1 Burkholderiaceae bacterium
TATCCATGTTGCGGACGCATCCTCTTTCACGCTGGATTTCGATGCGGCCCAATGGGCCGTGACGCCCGGCCAATCCGCCGTGCTCTATGACGGCGACGTCTGCCTGGGTGGCGGCATCATCTCTGCATCCGAGTAACCCACGTGTTCGAATCCATCCTGTCCGTGCTCGACCCCGTCTTCATCGTCTCGCTGCTTGCCCTGGGGGCAGCCGTTGGCTATGCCGCCGGTCTGTTGGGTATCGGGGGCGGCATGGTGCTCGCACCGATTCTGGCCATGCTTTTCGGCTCGCACGGCATGCCATCGGACATCCTTGTTCACGCCGCCATTGCCACATCCATGGCAACGATCCTGTTTACATCGATTTCCAGCGTGCGCGCCCATCGCGCCAACCACAACATTCAATGGTCCATCGTCTGGAGCATGGCGCCGGGGCTTGTGGTGGGGAGTCTGCTGGTGGGTGGCGCCCTCTTTGCGCTGTTGAAGACAGCGTGGCTAGCCCTGTTCTTTTCGGTCTTCGTCGCCTACAACGCCATCAAAATGCTCAAGGCCCAGCCACCGGGCGTCGACAACACACCCATGCCCGGGCCGGTTGCAACGTTCGGGGTGGGGGCGGGCATCGGCGCACTTTGCGGTTTGGTCGGGGCAGGGGGCGCGTTTCTCTCGGTACCGTTCATGACGCGTTCCGGTGTGCCCATTCATCGGGCAATCGGAACCTCGGCCGCGCTGGGTTTTCCCATCGCGCTGGCCAGTTGCCTGGGCTACATCTATTCAGGTTGGCATCTGGGCTCGGTCTATCCCGGCCTGATCGGCTACATCTATTGGCCAGGTCTGCTGCTGTTCGTATGTACCAGCATGCTCACGGCGCCCATGGGCGCGCGCATGTCGTCACGCCTGCCGGTGCGCACGCTCAAGCGCCTGTTTGCCTGCCTGCTGCTGACCCTGGCCACCTACATGGGGTGGCAGGCCGTGCAGGCGTTCAAACTTCAGGCGACAAGCGGTGCAGTGTCGATGAACGAGGCGCGTCAGGCAGCAGGCGGTGCAGTGTCGGTGAACGAGGCGCGTCAGGCAGCAGGCGGGGCGGTGTCGATGAACGACGTGCGCAGCGCCAGCTTGTCGTAGAGCCGAGTGAGATTGGCGTGCTCGTCACGCCATTTCAGTGACGGAAAGCGCAGGTCCAGATAACCGAGTGCGCAGCCGACAGCGACATCGGCCAGGCTGTAATTCACGCCCATGCACCAGGCGTGATCACCCAGGCTGGCGTCCATGGCGTTCAGACTGGCGGTCACCTTGCCCAGTTGCCGCTCGATCCATTCCGGGCTCTGTTGCACTTGCGGGCGCTGTTGCTCTTTGACAACAGTTACGCAGGCGTCCAGGATGCCATCGGCGATCGATTCCCAGCATTTCACGGCAGCACGATCACGACCCTGCTGTGGAATAAGGCGGGAAACCGGTGAAAGCGTGTCCAGATATTCGACAATGACGCGAGAGTCGAACAGGGCACCACCGTCGTCCATCAACAGGCAGGGCACCTTGCCCAGCGGGTTGTATTGCTGGATGGTGGCGTCGGATGCCCAGACATTCTCCAGCTCGAGACGGTAGTCGAGCTTCTTGTCTGCCATGACAATACGAACCTTGCGAACGTAGGGACTGGTAAGCGAACCGATCAGTTTCATGGATCTTTTTAAGAGTAAATGCGGACGCAAGTATAGCGGGCAGGCGTCAGGCTTAGCCTATTAACACCATCTTCTCCAGAATACCGCTAAAACTGGCATCATCGGGCTGAATGTTAAGATTGCGCCCGTTATTTTAATTCTCAGACGGCGCTTCCATCATGCAAATCGCTTCCGAACTCACTTCCCTGAACGCGCTATCACCGCTGGATGGGCGCTACGCCAGCCGCGGCACCGCTCTGCGGGGTCTGCTGTCCGAAGCTGGTTTCATGGCGCACCGTGTCGAAGTCGAGGTGGCCTGGCTGGTCGCCCTGTCCGACGCCGGCCTGCCGGAGCTGCCGACCTTCTCGGAAGCGGCCCGCACGCGCCTGCGCACCCTGGTGGCCGACTTCAACGAGACCGATGCTGCCCGCATCAAGGATATCGAGCGCGTCACCAACCATGACGTGAAAGCCGTCGAGTACTGGCTGAAAGAACGCGTGGCCGATGACGAAGAACTGTCGCGCGCAGCAGAGTTCATCCACTTTGCCTGCACCTCGGAAGACATCAACAACACCTCGCACGCCCTGATGTTGACCCGTGCCCGCGAAGAAGTGGTGCTGCCCTGGCTCACCCGCATTGCCGAGAAACTCAACACGCTGGCACACACGCACGCCGAGCAGCCCATGCTCTCGCGCACACATGGTCAGCCTGCCAGCCCCACCACGCTGGGCAAGGAGTTCGCCAACGTCGCCGCGCGCCTGCGTGGCGCCATCTCTGCCATCCAGGCTGTGCAGCCGCTGGCCAAACTGAACGGCGCCACCGGTAACTACAACGCCCACGTGTCGGCTTACCCTGAAATCGACTGGCCCACGTTCAGCGCACACGTGCTCGATGGCCTGGGTTTGACCCAGAACCGACACACCATTCAGATCGAACCGCATGACTGGATGGCCGCGTTGTTCGACGCCATTGCCCGTGCAAACGTCATCGTGCTGGATCTGAACCGTGACATCTGGGGCTACATCGCGCTGGGTTACTTCAAACAGCGTCTGAAGGAAGGCGAGGTTGGTTCCTCGACCATGCCGCACAAGGTCAACCCGATCGATTTCGAAAATTCGGAAGGCAACCTCGGCCTGGCCAACGCCGTCTTGCGTCACCTGTCGGAAAAGCTGCCCGTCTCGCGCTGGCAGCGCGACCTGACCGACTCCACCGTGCTGCGCAACCTGGGCGTAGGCCTGGGTTATGGCGTGGTGGCATGGGATGCCTGCCTGCGTGGTCTGGAGAAGCTTGAAGTCAACTACGCTGCCATCGATGCCGACATCGACGCATGCTGGGAAGTGTTGGCAGAACCCGTGCAAACCGTCATGCGTCGTTATGGCTTGCCCCAGCCCTACGAGCAGTTGAAGGCGCTGACCCGTGGCAAGGGCATCACGGAAGAAGCGCTGCGCGAATTCGTGGCAGGGCTGGACTTGCCGGCCGACGCCAAGAAGCGCCTGCAGGACATGACGCCGCGTAGCTACCTGGGCCTGGCGGCTTCCTTGGCCAAGTCTGTTTGATTGAGTTGGGTCGGGCGCCACGCGTCAGCGCCGGTTGATTCGGTCGGGGCAGTCTGATCCTCAGCCACCACGGTAAATGGGTTTGGTCTTTCAAAGGCCTGCCCATTACTCCTGTTGAAGCCCTTGATCTTGTAGTAGAAA
>JBAZPE010000422.1:0-3346 GCA_041648375.1 Burkholderiaceae bacterium
GTGACGATTCAGCTTCCCGCCCGGCGGCAGCTCTGCGAACATGGCCGCCTTGATCTCGGGGATGGTCTTGAGCAGTGCGACGGTCTTCGGGCAATACAGCTCGGCCGAGGGATGCCGGGCGTCATACCACTTCAGGTAGAACCGCTTCCAGCCGTACTTGAAAAACGAATTGAAGCCGATGTCGTCATGTTTTTCGGCCGCCTTGATGTGGCGCAGCTCGGCCATGCTCACCGCTTCGTCCCGAATCATTTCCCAGTTGTCCTGCAGCTTCTGCAGACCGGGAATTTCGCGTGTGGCGATGAATGGCGTGGTGGGCACTTTGGAGGCGAGGATCATGAACGCATTGACCGGCGCCAGCGCGACGGAATGGTCGAGAAACTGTCGGGCCAGGGGCAGACGCACGCGACCACGGAAGTGCGCGAAGAGGATGGACGCTACCCACAGTCCGAGAATGATCCATTTCATAGCGAGTCAACCCAAATCCCATGCGAAAGGTTTATTGTTACACAACGGCGGTCGGGCCGCCTTGCAGGGGTCATATTGTTCCTGGCGGCGCGTGCGACAAACCCGTCGATCATCTGCGCGGCCCCAGCCCGAGTGGGTACAATCCAGGGCATGTCCGAACAGTCAGCCACCCCCGCTTTTGTCCACCTGCGTGTCCACTCCGAATTCTCGGTCGTCGACGGAACGGTGCGTATTCCCGACCTCATCAAGCGCGTCGCTGCCCATGAGCAGCCGGCCGTCGCGCTCACCGATCTGTCCAACCTGTTCGGCCTGATCAAGTTCTACAAAGGTGCGCGTGGCAAAGGGGTGAAACCCATCGCCGGTTGCGACGTCTGGATCACCAACGAGCACGATCGGGACAAGCCCTACCGTTTGCTACTGCTGGTGCGCAATGCGCAGGGGTATCTTCGCCTGTGCGAACTTCTGACCCAAGCCTGGCTCACCAACCAGCACAAGGGGCGCGCCGAAATCCGACGCGAGTGGTTGCACGATGTGGGCGGGCTGATCGCCCTGTCCGGCGCCCGCACGGGCGACGTCGGCCAGGCGCTGGATGCAGGCAATCTGCCCGCCGCCCGCGAATGTGCGCTGGCCTGGGCCCACCTGTTCCCCGACGCCTACTACATCGAACTCACTCGCGCCGGCTTCGACGGGGATGAAACCTACACGCGCGCCGCCATGCTGCTGGCCTCGCAGACTGATCTGCCCGTGGTTGCCACGCATCCCGTGCAGTTCCTGGAGGCTGACGGGTTCGAAGCCCACGAGGCACGTGTCTGCATTTCCGAAGGCGAGATCCTGGCTGATCCCCGCCGTGCGCGCCGGTTCACCAAAGAGCAATATCTGCTCAGCAGCCAGGACATGGTGGCGCGGTTTGCCGATGTGCCCCAGGCCATCCAGAACACCATCGAGATCGCCCGTCGCTGCAACCTCACCCTCAAGCTGGGCAAGCCGCATCTGCCGAACTTTCCCACGCCCGAAGGCGTCACGCTCGATCAGCATCTCATCGACCTCTCCGAGGCCGGGCTGGAAAAGCGCATGCTCCAGCTTTATCCGGATGACGCCGAGCGCGAATCCAAAATGGCGCAATACCGCGAGCGTCTGCTGTGGGAATGCAAAACCATCATTCAGATGGGCTTCCCAGGCTACTTCCTGATCGTGCAGGACTTCATCAACTGGGGCAAAAGCAATGGCGTGCCGGTCGGCCCCGGGCGGGGTTCAGGTGCAGGCTCCCTGGTCGCCTATGCGCTGGGCATTACCGATCTCGATCCGATTCGTTACGACTTGCTGTTCGAGCGATTCCTGAATCCCGAACGCGTGTCCATGCCTGACTTCGATATCGATTTCTGCCAGGACAATCGCGAACGCGTCATCGATTACGTCAAGCTCAAGTACGGTCGTGAAGCCGTCAGCCAGATCGCAACCTTCGGCACGCTGGGCGCCAAAGCCGTGGTGCGCGATGCCGGCCGCGTGCTGGATATGCCCTACATGATGTGCGATGGCCTCTCCAAGCTCATTCCCTTCAACCCCGCCGATCCCTGGACGCTGGCACGCACGCTCAAGGACGAGCCGGCGTTCAAGGAACGCTACGAGCAGGAAGAAGAAGTCCGTGCTTTGGTCGATCTGGCGCAGCCCCTGGAAGGGCTCACCCGCAACATCGGCATGCACGCCGGTGGCGTGTTGATCGCGCCCGGCAAACTGACCGACTTCTGCCCCCTGTATTGCCAGCCGGGTCAGGAAAACAGCGCCGTCTCCCAGTATGACAAGGACGATGTCGAAGCGGCCGGTCTGGTCAAGTTCGACTTTCTGGGCCTGCGCAACCTGACCATTCTGGACTGGGCCGTGCGCTTCGTTCAGCGCTTCAACGCCGACAAACGCGGGTTCGACATCATGTCGCTCTCGCTCGACGATCCGGCCGCCTACAAGATTCTCTGCGACGCCAACACCACGGCGGTGTTCCAGCTTGAATCGCGCGGCATGAAAGAGCTGCTGAAGAAGCTGCGCCCGAACACCTTCGAGGACATCATCGCCGTGCTGGCGCTCTACCGTCCGGGCCCGCTCGAATCCGGCATGGTGGACGACTTCGTCAATCGCAAGCACGGGCGCGCCGCGGTCGACTATTTCCATCCCGATCTGGAGAACACGCTTAAAAGCACCTACGGCGTCATCGTCTACCAAGAACAGGTGATGCTGATCTCCCAGATCATCGGGGGCTACTCCCTGGGCGGCGCCGACCTGCTGCGTCGGGCGATGGGTAAGAAAAAGGCCGAGGAGATGGCCAAGCAGCGCGAGCAGTTCGAGAAGGGCGCCGCTGCCAAAGGTCACGACCCCGTCATGGCGGTCAGGCTGTTCGATCTGATGGAGAAGTTTGCAGGCTACGGCTTCAACAAATCGCACTCAGCAGCTTACGCACTCATCGCCTATCAAACGGCCTGGCTCAAGGCGCACCATCCCACCGAGTTCCTGGCGGCCACGCTGTCTTCCGATATGGATGACACGGCCAAGGTTCAAACGTTCTGGCGCGATGCGCTGGAAAACGGTGTCGAGGTGCTGCCGCCTGATGTGAACGAGTCGGGATATCGTTTTGAACCGGTCGCCGATCGCTACACCGAGAAAGGCCTGCCGCCGCGCACCATGCGTTACGGTCTGGGTGCGGTCAAGGGAACCGGCCAGGCCGCCGTCGAAGACATCATCCGGGCGCGCGAACAGGAAGGGCCGTTCACCGACCTGTTCGACTTCTGCCGGCGCGTGGGCAAGAATCAGGTCAACCGGCGCACCATCGAGGCCCTCATTCGGGCCGGCGCATTCGACAGCCTGTGCGATAACCGGGCCGCCATGCTGGCCTCGG
>JBAZPE010000423.1:0-3345 GCA_041648375.1 Burkholderiaceae bacterium
CGGGCCTGAAGGCTGGCCGGCTTCGAACGGCACGAACATGACTTTGTAGCCGGCATATTCGCTGTGGTTCCATGAACCGCGCTGGCCGATGAAGGCGCCACCCCGATAGGCCTCTGGGAACGCGTCGTCGTTGTAGAAGGCCAGACCGAGCGAGGCGGTGTGATTGCCCATGGCGTAATCCGGCACCAGTGCGCGAGCGACCAGATCCTGTCCCTGGCCCTTCATGCGGGGGTCCGGATGCTGACCCCAATAGCTGAATGGCCAACCATAAAAGCCGCCCGGCTTGACGCTGGTGATGTAGTCGGGGACCAGATCATCGCCCAGATTGTCGCGTTCATTCACTGCCGTCCACAGCGCACCTGTGGCGGGTTCCCAATCCATGCCGTTGGGGTTGCGCAGGCCGCTGGCCACGACCCTTTCATCATCGCCATTCAGGTCGATGCTCAGGATGTTGGCACGGCGTCTCTCGGTATCCAGTCCGAATTCTCCAGCGTTGGACGCCGATCCGACCGACACCAGCAGACGAGTTTTGTCAGCCGTCGCAATGATGTTGCGCGTCCAATGATTGTTGTAGCCGCCCGCAGGCAGATCCATGATTTTCTGGCCGGCAGCGTCAATACGGTTCTGACCTGGCTTGTAGGGATAGCGCCACACGCCGTCCGTGTTGGCGACGTAAAGGAATGGCGCGATGAACGCCATGCCGAAAGGCTGGTTCAGGTTGTCCAGCAGGACATGTTGTTCGTCGGCCTTGCCGTCACCATTGGTATCGCGCAGTAGTGTGATGCGATCTGGACTGGCACCGGTGATTGTGCCCGACTGGCGTTGCGCTGCAGACTTGACCAGATCTTCGGCATCCTTTGAAGGTTTGGGTTTGCTGCGCGCCTGGGACACCAGCACGTCGCCGTTGTTCATGACATACAGCCAACGAGGGCTCTCCAGGCCTGTAGCGAATGTCGTCACGACAAATCCTGCTGGCGCTTGCGGTGTGGTGTCGTCGGGCCAGGCGGTCTGGGTGTTGTAGCGTTGAACGTCGTGACTGAGGTCGGGCGCGGCAAGCGCAGGACGCGGACCGTAATCGGCACCCGGCGCGATCGCGCTGCCTTGCGCCTCGCTGGGGGAGGCACACCCGGCAGAAGCGAGAACGATCAGCACAAAAGCCGACACGGCGGCAATCGTAGGCAGGCCGAACGGATAGGTCGGGTGCAGGGTAGGTTTGGTCATCTGATGGCCGGGAAGAAGGAATAGGCGCGCAATGAAAGGTGCCGCTGCCCAGAGCAAGCTGCGGGCCCGCCTGCGGTACTGGCTTCGTCCCTGCGGAAGCCCCTATTTTCGAAAGACTAGTTCACAACGCGGCGCGCTGCGCTTACCGTGGATGCCTCAGGAGGGAGACAATGAGTATCAACGGTAAAGCATATATAGCGGGTGCTTTCGAGCACCCAACCCGTAAGGCACCGGATAAGTCCGTGGCCCAGCTTCACGCTGAATGCGCGCGTGGTGCGCTGGAAGATGCAGGCTTGAGCCTGTCGGATGTGGACGGCTACTTTTGTGCCGGTGACGCACCTGGCCTGGGCATGTTGAACATGGTGGACTACATGGGCCTGAAGGTCCGCCATGTGGATTCCACCGATACCGGTGGTTCGGCCTATCTGGCGCACGTGTCGCATGCCGCGCAGGCCATCGCCGCAGGAAAGTGCAACGTGGCCTTGATCACGCTGGCCGGACGCCCACGCTCCGAAGGCTCCAGCGGCACGCAGGTTCGCAATTTTGGTGCAAATCTGCCCGACTCGCCGTTCGAGGCACCGTTTCGTGCGGTCACGGTCAATCTGTATGCCATGGTGGCCATGCGTCACATGATGCAGTACGGCACCACGGCAGAGCAATTGGCATGGATCAAGGTGGCCGCTTCGCACCACGCGCAGCACAACCCTAACGCCATGTTGCGTGACGTGGTCACGGTGGAAGATGTGGTGAACTCGCCCATGATTTCCGACCCGCTGCATCGCCTGGATTGCTGCGTGGTCAGTGATGGCGGCGGTGCGCTGCTGGTCGTGCGTCCTGAAATCGCCGCCAGTCTGAAGCGTCCCAAGGTCAAGATTCGTGGGGCAGGTGAAGCGGTCAAAGGTCAGTTGGGTGGCGCGGTCGATCTGTCCTATTCGGGTGCACGCATTGCCGGTCCGGCAGCCTTCGAAGAGGCTGGCGTCAAGCCGTCGGATATCAAGTATGCGTCCATCTACGACAGCTTCACCATCACCGTGCTGATGCAGCTGGAAGACCTCGGCTTCTGCAAGAAGGGCGAGGGCGGTAAATTCGTCGCCGATGGCAACCTGATTTCCGGTGTCGGAAAACTGCCTTTCAACACCGACGGCGGTGGCCTGTGCAACAACCATCCCGCCAACCGTGGCGGCATCACGAAAGTCATCGAAGCCGTGCGCCAATTGCGCGGCGAGGCCCATCCGGCGGTTCAGGTTCCGAACTGCGACCTGGCGTTGGCATCGGGCACGGGCGGCTACATGGGTTCACGCCATGGCAGCACCGCGCTCATCTTGGAACGGGAGTAATTAGACATGAGTACGCCTTACGTTGACGGCCCGATTGCTGCGCCCGCCGCCTCGCCCGAAAACACGGCCTTCTGGGATGCGGCGCGCGAGCACCGCCTGATGGTCAAGTTCTGCACGTCCTGCAACAAGGCACATTGGTATCCTCGTGCCCTGTGTCCCTACTGCCTGGGCGACACCGAATGGAAGCAGGCCAGCGGACGCGGCACCATCTATTCCTACAGCGTCACGCGTCGTGCGGGACCGACCCCGTTCTGCATTGCCTATGTGACGCTGGAAGAGGGCACCACCATGATGACAAACATCGTGGATTGCGATCTGGACGAGGTACGCATCGGACAGAACGTCGAAGTGGTCTTCAAGCCGACCGAGGAAGGTCAGCCACCGGTTCCGATGTTCAAGCCCGTGGCCTGACCACGGTTCCAGCCAGGTATTGTCATCGGCGGGGAGCGGCACGGAAATTGCGTGCTGCTCCCTGTTTTTTGACTTCTACCTACGTGCGGAGCGAATACCTTGGGTGCCAGCAACGATTCTTCCGGGGCGCCCAAATCGCCATCACGCCAACCCACAGCGCAGCCCCCGGCCCAGTCCGACGACGTGCCTGCCGCTGCGTCGCCCGCCAGCCGGCCACAGCCGCCATCGGGCGGTTCCACCGGGGATGGCGACGAGTCTGTGCAGACTGCAGCGCCCACCAGCTTGGCTGACGTGCCAGAAGTGCCGCCCGAACCACCTGTCGTGCCCGTGGTTGCCACCACGACGGACGGCACCGTCATACACAAGTTTCACGCCC
>JBAZPE010000424.1:0-3338 GCA_041648375.1 Burkholderiaceae bacterium
GCAGGGGTGGGCTGACGCCCCGTTTGATGCCATCTATATAGACTTCCCCCCAGGGGCGGATATCGACCGCCACACGAATCGGTGGCGTCACGGGCGCCCGGCTGGCGGTCTCGCTCGCCATACGTGGGGTGTGCGAGACCGGCGCACCGGACGACAGGGCTGGCGTACCGGCCGATGCCTGGCCGGCGCTTTCCTCGTGCAAGGGGCCGGCGAGTGCGGGTGAGTCGCGGGTGGAACTGGCCATTGCTGAGGGCTCGGGCGCCAAACGGGGAAGTGTCGGCGGCTCGGGCACAAGGCTGGAAGGTGTCGACGGCTCGGGCACAGGGCTGGAAGGTACCGGTCGCACGGATGCGGAACGCGACAGCGCAGGGAAGACCTCCGCCATATGGGCATCGCTTCGGGCCGGCGGCTTCAGCTGCAGCCACCCCCACATGCCCAGCAGCGCCACGGCAAGGCCAATCGGCAGGACGAACCAGGGGGTCGACCCGTGGAGCAGTCGGCAGGTCGGCAACAGGCTGCCCAGAGGCAATCGCAGCCGGGATCTGCGCCCCACTTCACCGCTGCCCGGCGTGGGCAATGCTGGCTCCGTTGGTGTGAAGGCCGCTTCATATTCGGCTGCAGTCAGCGTCACTGACGCAGCCGGATCAACGAACCCTTTCGAGCCCGTCTCCCCTACGATGGCCCGTGCAAGCTGCGCCGGGTTCCGATCTGGAGTGGGCAGGGCCTGCGCAGCGTCCAGCGCCTCGAAGAGCTCGCCATCACGACAGATCTGCCGTGCCGTCTGCTCGGACAGGCCGGTGGCCACCAGCAAGGGCATCAGGTCGCACGGTCGGTCATGCGGATGCATGGCCAGACCGTGATCCAGCGCGGCCAGCAGGGATGCGCTGTAGCCTTGCAGCTCGCGTTGGGCCAGCGGGACATAGCCATCCCGCACGCAGCGGTCGATGGCCGAGGGCGGAATAGCACCGGTGATCAGACGGCACGCCGTTGCGCAAAGCGCGTAGACGTCGGTCCAGGGGCCGACAGGCCAGGCGGGATCATCGGTATATTGCTCGAACGCGTTAAAGCCCGACGCCCTGCCCTCGCGCAAGGCGTTATCGCTGGCGCGGCGGGGAAAGCTCAAGGGAGGCACGATCAGGTCGGCTCGACCGTGCGCGTCCAGGCCGATGCTGTCGTAGGTGATGGCGCCATGGATACGCCCCGATCGATGCAAGGCCGACAGCGGGCCGGCCAACTCGATCAGAATGCGGCAGAGGCGAGGCTCGGGTACGCCTCCTTTACGGGTGGCGGCGATCGCAGACAGCGGCCGCAGCGTCCTGGCCGGCGCGCCACGCAGGCTGTGCACATCATCTAAGGGACCGAGCGAAGGATTCATGCCCGCGACACGTTGTACACAGTGGCAAACTTAAGGACTTACATTAGACAACGTTACGCCAGTTACTGACAAGATACATTTATTGGGATGCCGTCACATAATAAGCGTGCACCGTCATGACTGTGCAAATCGCCCTGGCTACCATGGGATGCCGGGCCATCGATCTTGGCCACTCTTCCTCGCGCTTGACCACAACACGAACAGGACACCATGAAACTGACCCTGACATGCCTACTCAGCCTCTCGCTGTTGCTTGCCGGCTGCGGTACCGGCGGCGGTGCCCCGCGAGCAGGCTCGCAGTCCCCGGCGACACCCGAGCAACAAGCGGCTCTGCAGGCGTTGCGCACGACCTATGGCAACGGCCGCTATGGGGATGTGATTCGTGAAGTGGCGCGTTCGGATGTGCTGGCCAGCGCGCCGCGAGCGGTCGTGGTCGAGTCCATGAAGCTGCAGGCATTCAGTTATTGCCTGACCGGACATCCTTCACTGTGTCAGGACCAGTTTGCGAGGATTCTCGTCTTGGAACCGGGTTTCACGCTGCAGGGCGCCGAACAGGGCCATCCGCAGTGGCAACGTGCGTTCGACCAGGCGCGAGCGAGAACGGCTACGCAATAATGCATCGCGCCGCCCGGCACGACCACAAAGAAGCGGTCATGGCAGGCGGCGTCGGGGTCAGCAAGGCGACCCAGCGTCGATCAGGCTGCAGCAGCTTCCAGTGCAGGTGAGGCCTGTGCCTGTGTCACGGCAGCAGGCGTGCGTGTCTGCCCACCGATTTCGATACGGCGCGGTTTGGCCTGTTCCGGCACCTGGCGCAGCAGATCAATGTTGAGCAGGCCGTTTTTCAGGCTGGCGCCGGTGACTTCGATGTGATCGGCCAACCGGAACGACAGCTTGAATGCGCGCTGGGCAATGCCCTGGTGCAGGAAGGTCACCTTTTCAGCGTCCTTGCTGCGGCGCCCGCCCGACACTGTGAGCACGCTACGTTCGACCTGCAGTTCGAGATCGTCATCCTGCAGACCTGCAGCGGCGATCACGATGCGATAGTCGTCTTCGCCGTGCTTCTCGACGTTATAGGGGGGATAGGTGCTGCCTGCCTCGTTGCGAGACGCAAACTCGAAAAGATCGTTGAAACGATCGAATCCCACCGAATGGCGGAACAAAGGGGCAAGAGACATGGTGCTGTTCATAACTGGAATCTCCTAACAATCAGCAAGGTTCAAATCGGGACCCGCTTTCGGCATCCCGTGAAACCTATTTAGGGGTGTCGACGAGGATTTCAAGAGGTTTTTTTGACGGGTGCGACCATGACGAGGTCTGCGGCTTGCTCTAAGATCCGGACAGAATCTGGAGACGATCTCTTGGCAACTCCGAACGATCCACGCAGGCCTGAACTCAGGCGCATGAAAATAGGCGCGCTGGCGCTATTGGCCACCACCCTGGCCGGTTTCGGATTAAGCCATGCGATGGGTGGCCAGGGCGTGTGGGCCTGGGTGCGTGCCTTCTGCGAGGCAGCAACGGTCGGCGCGCTGGCGGACTGGTTCGCCGTCGTCGCGCTATTTCGGCGCCCCATGGGCCTGCCTATTCCGCACACGGCGATCATCGCCGAAAACAAAAACCGCATTGCCGACAATCTGGCTGTGTTCGTGCGAGACCATTTTCTCGATCCCGACCAACTGTTGGCCAAGCTCAAGGTGTTCGACCCCGCGAAACGGCTTGGACAGTGGTTGTCAGACCCCGCGCAAGTCAAACGCCTGACGGGACTGGCACGCGGCTGGGCGTCACAGGCGCTGATGCTGCTCGACGACAAAGCCGTGCGCGCCGCGATTGAACAGTTCGTGATGTCCAGACTGATGCGCTGGGACGCCGGGACGACCGCGCGCGATGTGCTGAAGCTGCTCACGCGGGATGGCCGTCACCAGGCGCTGCTGGACGAAGCTTTGCTTCGACTGGGCACCTGGCTGGG
>JBAZPE010000425.1:0-3317 GCA_041648375.1 Burkholderiaceae bacterium
CGGGTGTCATCCAGCTCGAAACCCAGGGGACGCACCAGATGCAATTGCGCGCCCGTGTTCGCACACAGTCGAATGACATTGCCGGTGTTGGGCGGGATTTCGGGGCTGACGAGGACGACGTGGAACATGATGGGAACACTGCGGGAGAGGCGGGCCTGCAGTATGCCCGCAAGCGGCAGGCGCGAGCAAGGCAACCCGGCCCGACGCACCACACGCGTGACGATCTGCCTGGGGCAACGCGCTGTGCTTGCGGCCATCGGCCCTGCTCAGCGCACGATGAGCCTGACCACCCGCCAGGCGCGATGCACGCTGGGCGTGCCCACTGGCGTGACTCAACGCACGGTGCGCGCGGCCACCAGCACGGTGACCTGGGCACACCCCCGATCGAGCAACGCTTCGGTGGCCGCAGACAGCGTGCCGCCGGTCGTCATGACGTCATCGACCAAACCAACATGCAGCCCGTGGAGCGGGCGGCTGGCACGGAACAGGTCCACCGATTCGACCAGCCGGGCCAGGCGACCCAGCTCGCTCTGTTTGGGGCCGTCGCGGGTGCGTCCAAGCACCGTATGGCTGACAGGGACCCGCAGGCGTCGCCCCAGGGCCCGACACAACTCACCTGCGGGATTGAACCCTCGACGGGTGAGCGATGCCTGGCTCGCCGGTATGGGCACGAGCAGATCGGGCGGCTGCTCCCACGCATCGTGTGCCACGCGCGCCAGCAGGCTGGCCAGACAGTTGGCGACCCATAGCTGTCGGCGGTGCTTCAGGCGGCCGACCAGCGTGTCATAGGGCGGCGTGTAAGGCATGGCCACCAGCGCACGCGCGAACGGCGGAGGTGCCTTGATGCACGCCCAGCAGGGTGCCTGTGCAGAGGAGGCTGGCAGGCCGCAACGCGTACAGCGTCCTTTCGCCGACGTGGAGGCGGAGGCGGGTACGGACGTGGGTGTGGGTGTGGGTATGGGTATGGGTGTAGGTGTGCGTGTGGGTGTGCGTGTGGCCCGAGCGAGCATATCGCAGTCACCGGCAACCGATCGCTCTTCGATTCGGTCGAGATCGTCCAGGCAGCCCGGACACAGACACAGGCCGAGCATTCGCCCCTCGCACAAAGGGCAGGCAGCGGGGATATGGTCAAATAAGCGCCACATGCTGCTATCTCACCACGCGCAAGCCCTCGCTTCCCGCTGAGTGTGAGATGTCTGTCACGCCCACTTCGGTTCTCGTCACACCCGTTTCCCTACAGTCAGACCCAAGATGTCAGTCGATCCGACGCCCGCCCTCCCCCTGTCCAGCGCACATGTCGCCCGGCAATTCGCCCGGCGCGGCGATCTTTCTGCCGCACAGTTCCTGTATGGCGAGATTGCCACGCGGATGATGGGTCGGCTGAACTACATTCGCGTGGCACCGGCGACCTTGCTGGACGCAGGCTGTGGCGCTGGCGCCAATCTTCCCCTGCTGCACGAGAAGTATCCACAGGCCGCCTATACCGGGCTGGACCATGTGGGCGCATTGCTGGCACAGGCCCGCAAGCAGCATGGCACCGGCCCCATGCGCGCGCTGTTGGGCAAGATGACCGGAAAGTCGGTGCCGGCACCGCGATTCATCGAAGCGGATCTGGCGCAAACCGGGCTCGACCCGGAAAGCATGGATCTGGTGTGGTCCAACATGGCACTGCATTGGCACCCCCGGCCCCACGACGTGCTGGCTGAATGGCGCCGCGTGCTCAAGACACGCGCACTTGCCATGTTCTCCTGTCTGGGGCCCACCACACTGATCGAGCTGCGCGACGCCCTGGCCAGTGCCGACCTGCAGACGCAAACGCCCTCGTTTGTGGACATGCACGACTTCGGTGATCTGCTGATCGAGAAAGGCTTTGCCGATCCGGTCATGGACCAGGAGGTGTTGACCCTGACCTACCGCACGCCGGAGAAATTGCTGGAAGACGTGCGCGCGTTGGGCGGTAACCCGTCGTTGGATCGCCGCGCCGCCCTGACCGGCAAGCACTGGCGCACGCGGCTGCTGCAGGCGCTGGAGGCCCAGCGCGGCGAAAACGGCTTGATCAAGTTGTCAATCGAGGTGGCCTATGGTCATGCCTGGCGCACCGGATCACGCCGCAGTTCGGCCACCGAAACGCGGCTTTCCGTAGATGCCATCGGTGGTCGCCGCCGCTAGCCCGACACGGTCAGTGCAGTCTTCCCGGCAGCAAGAGCGTGGCTTCTGGCGCGGCAAGGGTCTGCACATCGACCACGGGCTCTGATGTCGCGCGTATGCGCCGACGCTCTGGCGCCGCCACGACACCCTCGCTGGTGGCACGCGCGCCCTTGAAGGCCTGTGCCATGCTCTGAACCAGTTGCGGCAGGCTGCGTGTGCGGTGGAACTGATTGCGCATCCAGCGGGCGTCGGTGCCCTGGGTGAAGGTCTCGTCATGCAGGGCCGTCAGCATGGCGTCGGTGCCCAGTTCCTGAGCAATAGGCATGAGGCGCGTGAAGGTCATGCGCAGATGATCGACCAGCCGCTGACGCTGGCCGGCGGGCGTGACGTAATTGCCCTGCACGCCGAAACGGCACGCCTGAAACGCATTGCTGCGATAGGGAAGCCACACGCCCTGACCCGGTTCGTGTTCGCGCATGACCATCACTGACAACGCCTGCACAAAAGCGGCCAGCTGGCACGCCCGCTCCACGGTCAGGGGCGTATCGCACACACGCAGTTCCACAGTGCCGAAATCCGGCTTGGGACGAATATCCCAGTACAGATCCTTGATGGATTCGGCCAGACCAAATTCGTACAGTTGCAGAACATGGGCCTCAAAGCCATACCAGTCGCGGATATCGGCTGGCATGTGCCCCGAGAGCGGAAAGCTGTTGACGGCATTCAGGCGCGAGCAGGCAAACAGGGTATCGACGCCCTCGGAATAGGGCGAGGATGCCGACAAGGCAATCAGGTGGGGTACATAGGGCGACAAGCGACGCGTGAGGGCGATGGCCTCATCGCCCGTCTTCACGCCGATGTGGATATGTTGGCCGAACACGGTGAACTGGCGCGCCAGGTAGCCATACATCTCGGCCAGGTACTGAAAGCGCGGGGATTCCGAGATGTCGCGCTCCTGCCAGCGCATGAAGGGGTGCGCACCGCCGCCGCACACCGACACGCCGATGGCGTCGGCCGCCTGACCCAGCACGTCGCGCATCTGACGCATCTCGGTCTGCAACGCCATGGGATCAGCGTGCACCGAAGAATTCAGTTCGATCATGGAACGGGTGATTTCTGGTTTGATGCGATCGGCCATGGGGTGGTCGCCGATCTGTGCGAGGAGCTCG